>DATGQR010000047.1:0-25418 GCA_035304105.1 Thermomicrobiales bacterium
CGATCTCCTGGTCGACGATGAGATCTCGATCGGCGACTATGTCGTGAGCGGCGGGGAACTCCCGGCGGCCGTGCTGGTCGACGCGATCACCCGCACGTTGCCCGGCGTGATCAACGTGAGCTCGCTGGAAGACGAGTCACACCTCGAAGGTCTACTGGAATACCCGCACTACACGCGGCCAGCGGAGTACCGCGGCCTGAGTGTGCCGGAGGTCCTGTTGAGCGGCCATCACCAGCGGATTCGGGAATGGCGACTGGAGATGGCCCGCCAGCGCACTCGCGAGAGGCGGCCCGACCTGCTCGCGGCATGGGAGCGGCAATGCAACTCGGAAGGCTGATCAACCCGTTCCAGTTTCGGCGCTCGCGATCGCCAAATGGCGCGGGCACCGGTCCGGCGATTCGCATCAAGGATGTCGTGCGCGAGTACCGCACCGGTCGCCGGGTGATCCGGGCGCTCGATGGCGTGAGCCTGGTCGTTGAGCGCGGCGAGTACGTCACGATCGTCGGCTCGTCCGGGTCGGGCAAGTCCACGCTCCTCAACCTGATCTCGGGCATCGACGTGCCCGACGCTGGCGAGGTCGAGGTGCTCGGGCGAAAACTCAAAGGCATGAGCGAGAATGAGCTTGCCGCCTGGCGCGGCAGGAACGTCGGGATCGTCTTCCAGTTCTTCCAGCTTATGCCGACGTTGACCGTGATCGAGAACGTGATCTTGCCGATGGATCTGGCCGGCAACGACCGCGACCGCCGGGCCCGCGCCGAGCGACTTCTCGACCAGGTCGGCATTCTGGATCTGGCCGACAATCTGCCTTCGGAACTGTCCGGCGGCGAGCAGCAACGCGCAGCCATCGCCCGGGCACTGGCGAACGACCCTGAGCTCCTGGTGGCCGACGAGCCGACCGGCAACCTCGACAGCGTCAATGGCCGTATCGTGATGCAGATCCTCGAAGAGCTCTGGCGCGCCGGCACTACCGTGCTGATCGTCACTCACGACCGCGAGCTGGCCGCCCGCGCGCCGCGCCGGATCGCGATGCGCGACGGCCGGATCATCAGCGACGAAGTGGGCGTGCCGGCCATCGCGCGCGTTGGTGAAGTCATGAGCCATGCGGACGCTCGTTAGGAAGATCCTGCGCGATCTCGGGCGCCGCCGCCTGCGCAACGCCCTGACGCTCTTCGGCGTCATCCTGGGAATCGCTGGCGTGGTGGCGATCACGACAGCCAACCAGGACGTCATCGAGGCGCAGCGCCTGACGTACGACGCCAGCAATCAGGCCGACCTGGCCGCGTTCACCGGCGACCTGTCCAGCACCTCGCTCAGCCTGATCGAGCGCAACGAGAACGTCGCTATCGTCGAGAGCCGGTCGGCGACGCTCACTCGCTTCACGGCCGGCGATGGGCTGCACTCCGTCCGCATCTATGGGCTGGAAGATTTCAGCGCGATGCAGCTCGATGTGGTGGACCTGGATGCCGGCCGCTTTCCCGGACGCGGCGAGGTAGCCTTCGACGCCAGCGTCCGCGAGCTTACGCCGCTGGAGATCGGCGATGTGGTCGCGATCCAGCGCACACCCGACGCCGAGACCTTTTACCTCACCGTCAGCGGCTTCACCCGCTCGCCGGCCACGCTCGGTGCCGGCATCGCCAACCGCGCCATCGCCTACGCCACATCCAACGAAGTGCGCCGCATGAACGGCCGGCGAGCCGACAACTATCTACTCATTCGCGTTCACGAGCCCGACCGCGCCAGCCAGACGGCCACGGCAATTTCCAGCCTGCTCGCCAAACGCGGCGTGTCAACTGGAACGTTCAGCGTCCGTGACCCAGCCAACTTCGTCGGCGCGCGCGAGCTAAACACGCTACTGTTGATGCTGCGCATCTTCTCGATCCTCGGTGCGGCGTTGGCGTCCTTCCTGGTCGCCAACACGCTATCGGCGGTCATCACGGAGGAGACGACCCAGATCGGCATCATCAAGGCCGTCGGGGGGCAGACCCGCCACGTCGCCTTCACCTACCTGCTGTACAGCGCCACGATCGGGCTGGCCGGTTCGATTCTGGGGCTGATTGTGGGCGTGCTGGCGGGACGCGAACTGAGCGCGTTCCTCACCGGCCTGACCGGACTGCGCCAGCCTGACCTGACCATCCGGCCACTAGAGGTCGCGCTCGCCTTCGGCGTGGGCCTCGCGGTGACGATCGGCGCGGCGCTGGTGCCCTCGATCCGCAGCGCGCTCCAGCCGGTCGCCGGCCTGCTCAGCTCGCCCGGCATCCGCAGCGAGTACCGCCAGCGCTTCCTGACCGCCCTCAGCCGCCCGATCGCGCGCGCCAGCTATTCGGTGGCTGTCGGGCTGCGCAACGTCATACGCCGGCCGGGCCGGGCAGGATTGACGATCACGGTCGTGGCCGTCGCCGTGGCCGCGTTCGTCAGCACCCAGGCACTGAGCGATTCGGTCTCCGGCACAGCCGATGAACTGTACGAGCTTTACGGCGCCGACGGCTGGATCGACTTCCGAGGCGGGGCGGACATCTCGCTTGCTCGGGAGATCCGGCAGCTGCCCTATGTGCTCGACGCCGAACCCTGGACGACCGCCAACGCCGCCATCGGCCCGACGCGCACCGACATCTGGGCGCTGCCGGCGAGCGACCCGCTCTACCAGTACCGGCTCACCGAGGGCAGCTGGTTCCGGCGCACGAGCCCACCGTCCGTTGTGCTGACCTCCAACCTGGCCACGGCAATCGACGCCGAGGTGGGCGACACCCTGACGCTCGACGTGGTTGATCAACGCCGGACGTCGGTCCGGGTCGTCGGGATCGTCGACGATTCCAGCACCTACCTGGGCAACACCGGCACCGGCAAGGTCTTCATGGATGTCAACGACCTGCACCTCCTTCTCGGGCGCGGTCAGCGCGCAGACTTGATCGCGTTGAAGTTCCGTGATTCCAGCCCCGAGGGCGTCGACGCCGCGCTGGCGTCCCTGGAAAACCGCTATCGCGACCTGGGACCGGGCACGCTGGCGGCTCACGCCGACCGGGAGAGCACCCAGCAGGCGATCGGCATCCTCACCCAGCTGCTGCGGGCGATGGTGATCGTGGTTGGGCTCGTCGGCGTAGCCGGGATCGCCAACACTTTGATCATCAATATCAGCGAGCGACGCCAGGAGATCGGGGTGCTGCGCGCGATCGGCGCTCAGTCCCGCCACCTGCTTGCGATGCTCGTGTCCGAGGGTGTCTCCCTCGCGCTGATCGGTATCGCCCTCGGCATTCTCGCCGGCCTGCCGATCGCCCGCTTCCTGGTCGACTTGACGGGCCAGCAGCTCTTCGAACTGTCCTTCATCCTGAGCGTCCGCACGCTGATCTTCTCGCTGCTGATCGGCGTGGCTGCGGTCGCGGCGACGTCATCGCTGCCGGGCCTGATCGCCGCACGGCTCCGGCCGATCCGGGTGCTGCGCTATGAGTAGAGGGCGGATCGCGGTCGCGGCCCTCGTGCTGGTTGGCCTGGTCGTCGCCCTCGTCTGGTGGTTGCGCCCGGACGACGAGCGCGAGACGGCGACCGTCACGCGCGGCTCTATCGATGTCACCATCGAGACAGTCGGCGTGATCCAGCTGGCCGACGACACGCCGATTCGCACCTATGTCAGCGGCGAGGTCGTCGCCATTGGCGCGAGTGATGGCGATCGCGTCGAGGCAGGCGACATCCTGGTGCTGCTGGATGACGAAGACCTCGCCCGGGGCGTCCGCGACGCGGAAGAGGCGCTCGAAGCAGCCGAGTTTGCACTGCAGTTCATCGAACTCAGGTTGGAGAACGAACCGGACAACCCGGCCCTTCAGCAAGAGGCGATTGGCGCGCTCCAACGCGTCACGACCGCCGAACGGGCGCTCGAGGAGGCGCGCGAGCGCCGCCGGGCGGGCGCAATTCTCAGCCCCCAACGTGGCACGGTCATCGACATCATGGTCAGCCCTGGCGACCGCCTCAACGCCAATCAGCCGGTCGCGCTGGTACGTGGCGACGACGGGCTGCTCCTGGTCGCGGATGTCGACGAGCTTGACCTCCCCAATGTCAGGCCCGGCACACTTGCGAGCTTCCGGCTCGACGCGGCGCCGGCCACTGAAATCAAGGGCATTGTCATCCGCACCGCGCCCCAGGCTGTCCAGCGTGGTGGCGCGACGCTCTTCCCGACCGACATCGCCTTCGTCGCCGACCCCGACCTCGACATCCGCCCGGGCATGAACGCCTCGGTCACCATTCAAACCGACTTGCGCGAGGACGTGCTTCTCGTGCCCGAGCGCGCCATCCGCACCGTCGGCGAGCGCGCCTTCGTGATCGTCCGCGAGGACGGCGAGGAGCGCGAGGTCGAGGTGCAGCTTGGCTACCGGAGCGCGGGCATGGCTGAGGTCGTCAGCGGACTCCAGGAAGGGCAGACCGTCGTCCTTCGCTAGGCCGACAATCACCCGGTCTCTCCAACATTCAGTACCGAGATGCTAGTGCCGGCGGGCATCTTGAGGCCTATGGTGGTAGGCAGAGTGCTCGCATGGCCGGTTTCCGGCCACTTCAGCTTGGAATGGGACAGGCCGAGAGCATGGTTGGAACAGCACCACAAGGGACACAGCAAGCACGCACCGTCAGGAAGGGCACCGAGAGCCTGGGCACGTCGAGCCTGGGTACGACCAACCTCGGTCCATTCATCAAGGAGCCATCGAGCGTAGAAGAGACGGGCCTCGAGCTGTCCTTCATCGCCGACCTGGCGCTCAAGTACATCTTCTTCAACACGATGACGACCGCCCAGGCGATCACCGACACCCTGGCGCTGCCGTTCTACAACGTCCTTGACCGCGCGCTGACTCTGCTCAAGCGCGAGGAGCTGATTGAGGTCGCCGGCAGCAGTGGCTTCGGCGAGCTCGCATACCAGTACATCGCCACGCCCAAGGGCGGCGCGCGGGCCCGAGAAATCCTCTCCCGCAACACCTACGTGGGGCCAGCGCCGGTCACGCTGGATCAGTACTGGGATGCGATTAAGGCCCAGGCAATCGGCAACGTGCGCGTCAGCCCGGCCGATATCCGCCGCGCGACAGCTGACCTGGTGATCAGCGATCACGTGCTTGACACGATCGGTCAGGCCGTCAACACCGGCCGCTCGCTGTTCCTGTTCGGCGACCCCGGCAACGGCAAGACGACGATCGCCGAGCGCATCACCGAATTGCTCGGCGGCGCCATCCTGATCCCGCATGCCATCACCGTCGACGGCCATATCATCAAGGTGCTCGACCTCCACAACCATCGCCCGGTCATCGGCGCGCAGCAGCGCCCGGACCAGGATCGCCGCTGGGTGGTCTGTAAGCGCCCGGCCATCATCGTCGGCGGCGAGCTGACGCTCTCCTCGCTCGACCTGATCTGGGACGAGAACTCGAAGTTCTACGAGGCCCCGCTCCAGCTCAAGGCGTCCGGCGGCATGCTGATGATCGACGACTTCGGCCGACAGCAGGTTCACCCCCGCGAGCTGCTCAATCGCTGGATCGTGCCGCTCGAGAAGCGTCTCGACTACCTGACGCTGCACACAGGCAAGAAGATCGAGATCCCCTTCGACGAGCTGGTGGTGTTCTCGACCAACCTGGAGCCGAAGGATCTGGTCGACGAGGCCTTCCTGCGCCGCATTCAGAACAAGATCCACATCGGCAACCCGACGCTCGACCAGTATCGCGAGATTTTCCGCCGCACCTGCGAGCAGCTGAACATCCCGTTCGACCAGAACGCGCTGGTCTATCTGCTCCGCGAGTACTATGTCAAGCCCAAGCGTCAGCTACGCGCCTGTCACCCGCGCGACATCTTACGGACGCTGACTGGCATCGCGCGCTATCTCGACGAGCCCGCGGTCCTGAGCACCGAGCTCCTCGACAAGGCCTGCGCGACCTACTTCGTCGAGATGTAGCGCGACCGGTCCACCATCTGACGCAACAAGACGCCACCGTCCCGGGACGGTGGCGTTTTCCCATTATGTCGTGTGAGAAGCGTATAACTTCGCTTCGGTACGGGGATAGCACCTGTCGAGCAGATCATGCACATCCGAGCGGGATCATCTCCTACTGCTGGGTCAGTTTTCGGAGTTTCTCTGCGTATTCGGCATCGGTGATCAGTCCCGAATTGCGCAGCTCGGTCAGCGCCAGGATCGCGCGCGATTGATCGCTCTGCGCTGGCGCGACGTTGGGGATGCGATCGGTGGTCGCTTCCGCGCCAGCCACGGCGCTCGGCAGCGGCATGGAATCTTCGCGCGAGAACGGTTGCGGCTCGAATGCATTTGGCGCCGGGATCCGTTCGGCGGGTCGCATGTCGTCATCCCAGCGGCCGAACACCATCTTTGCTTCCAACAGCGCGCGCTTGAACTCGTAGGGCTGAGAAACCCCTGCTATATCGTTGATCGCGCTGTCCGAGCCGGTCACGATGTTGATCGTCCCGTAGTCGAACATGCGCCCGAAGATCGACTGGTCGAGGATGACATCGTTGACCTTCTCGAGCGCCGAGTCGTACACATGCCGGTTGACGAAGCCTTCCACCTGGATGATCCGGTAGTTCGTGACGACGTACTGCTCCTTGATCCAATGGACCACCCGGTAAATGCCGATTGCCAGGGGCACCAGCGAGACGGCGAAGATCGCCATCGCCAGGATCCAGTCGAACGGTATCCCTCGAACCTCAGGCACGAAAATGACGGCGAGCAGCGCCAGGATCCAGAGCACCAAAACACCGAGCAGGTAGGGACCGGCGTTCAGCACCATGAAGAGGGGATGCCGCCGCGACTGGAGGATGATGCGCTCCTCACGAGCCAGCAGCTTGTCCAGGTAGGCCATCGTCGTCCTCCGGTCGTTGGTCCTGATCCAGATAGGCGTATTCTAGCTTTAGTTCGCGAATGACCCGCGCGGCGCCAGAATCGCGCCCGGTGATCGACGCGATATAGCTGGCCAGCGCCACTTTCACCTCGGCGATCACGCGCTCGGGCACGCGCGCCCCGAGCAGGCGCCCCGGCTCGCCGCGGTCCACCAACCGCAACACCTTGAGAGCATCGACGGACAGTGGGATCACGCCGGGTTGCGCCGGCAGGCAGCGTGGGCAGACCGCCCCACCGCGGCTCACCTGGAAGCCGCTCGGCTCCGGACGCAGCTCCGCGCCACAGTTGACGCACGCCGTCAGCTCTGGCCGGTAACCCGCCTCGCGCAGCAACACCTGCTCGAAGATGATCTGCACCTTATCCGGATCGGCGCCCTGCTCCAGCAGCTCAAGCGCGTTGACGAGTAACTCGAAAATGCCCGGCTGGGCCTCGTCTTCGCCGGTCAAGCTGTCGACGCGCTCGGCCATCAAGCTGGCGATGGCGATCCGGCGCTCATCAGTACGCAGCTTTGGGAAGGCGCGCTGCGTCTCGGCCTGCGAGAGGATCGGCAGGCCACGCGTGCGGGCCAGCATCATGTTGGTGAGCATGAACGGCTCACAGTGCCCGGCTAGCTTGCTGCCGGGCCGCCGCACGCCCTTGGCGACCAGCCGGTGCTTCCCGACCTCGCGCCCGAAGACAGTTAGAATTCGATCCGACTCGCCAAGGTTGCGCCGGCGTAGCACGACGGCGCTGATGCGGTAGAGTCGAGAGCGCCGGTCGCCGGCCGGCTGGTATGTTGATTCGCTAACCACTAGAAGATCCCTGTAAGCCGCGAGGAATTGATGCATCGTGGACGCTAGCGACAATTCTACGACCGAGCCGCAACGCAGGCATCCCGCCTCGATCGTTTCCTGGCTCGCCCTGGCCGTGGCCATCCTGGTCGCTGGCTACGCCGTCCGCACCGCCTTCGAGCCGGAGGACCTGCTGCCTGGCGGGCGCGACGCTGCGGGCCTGCCGGAGATCGGGTCGCAAGCGCCCGACTTCGCGGCGGTGGACGCGGATGGGCAACTGGTGCACCTCTCGGACTTTGCCGGCCAGCCGATCTGGCTCAACTTCTGGGGCTCGTGGTGCCCGCCGTGCCGCGCCGAAGCGCCCGACATGATCCAGGCCTGGCAATCCATCCGCGACGACGGCGTGGCGCTGGTCGCCGTTAGCCTCGAGGAGCCGTCTGAGGACGCCTTCGCCTACGCTGAGCAGGTCGGCATGGACTTCGTCGTGCTCTCGGACCCCGATCGCGAGGCGATCCGCGGGAAGTATCGCGTGCGCTCGTTCCCGACGCACATCTTCATTGACCGGGACGGCATCGTGCGCGACATCTCCCTGACACCGATGTCGGCCCAGACGGCCATCCAGAAGGTCGCCGCCGTTCGCTAGAGTAGTGCGGCGCAAGCAGCGCCCCTGATGCGCTCAGAAGGGATCGTCGATGCCGGCCAGCCCGAAATCGATTGCCGTCGTACCCGCCCATGACAAGCGTGAGGCGCACGAGCTCTACGCGCAGATGGCGGCCTGGCTCGAAGCGCACAATGTGGAGCTCGTGACTGAGCAAGCGCTGCACGAGGGGGCCACAGCCGACGCGATCATCGCTCTGGGTGGGGACGGGCTGATGATGCGCATGGCCCGCGCCAATCCAGGCGTGCCGATCCTGGGCATCAACTTCGGCACGGTCGGTTTCCTGGCGATGGCCGAGCGCTCGCGCTGGCGTGAGGCGCTGGAGGACTTGCTCGCCGGGAACTTTCGCTACCAGGACGGCCCGATCCTCCAGGCGGTCGTCGAGCGCGACGGCGGGCAATTCAAAGCAGGTATCGCGATCAACGACGTCGTGATCCGCTCCGGCATCCGCATGATCGACACTGAGCTCTACATCGACCGCGTCTACGTCAACGTTTACCCCGGCGATGGCATGATCGTGGCCACGCCGCAGGGCAGCACGGCCTATTGCATGGCCGCCGGCGGCCCGATCCTGATCGCCGGCGTCCACGGCTTCGCCGTAACCCCGCTATCGCCCCACTCGCCGATCCGCTCGACGCTGGTCGTCCCCGAGGAGAGCGAGATCGAGATGGTCATTGCCAACGACCGCCGCGCCAGCCTGATCCTGGACGGCGATGAAGTGGATACCGTGGGTAAGGGCGACGTCGTGTGCGTGCGGCGCTGCGAAGAGCCGTTCCGGATGATCATGCTGGCGGACATGAACTTCTACGACGCGTTCCGCAACAAGTTCAATTACATGATCAGGCCGGGCGTGCGGCCCAGCCTCGGCGACAGCCGCTAGGCTTCACTCACCGCCGCTCGAACGCGCGGGACGCTCGGCTTCCGCTGGCGTTTCGGCCCCGCTATCGTCGCCATCCAGATCGACTTCCCAGTCCGCAGTTCGGCTGAGTGGGACGCGCAGTGGAGCGCGGTCGGTGCGCCCGTGGCCGTTGAGTGGGATCGGGGCGCGCGGCGGGAGGTCGTACCCACAGTAGGCACAGACCGCCCAATCGATATCGACGAGGCGGCCGCAGCTGGCGCAGGCGCGCCGCAGCGTCGTGCCGCAATCGGGGCAGAAGGTGTACTCGTCACGCACGCTGCGCGAACACCGCGGGCAGGTCGGCAGAGAGCCCAGTTCCTGCGCCAGGTAGGTTTCCTCGATCTCGCGCTGGTAGCGTTCCTCGCGCGTTTCCCGCGGGCGCATCAGCAAGTAGATCACCAGGCCGGGCAAGAAGCCGAGTACGACGACCAGGGTCGCCAGCACCTGCACGGCGACGTTGGTGCTGCGCTGGCTGATGTCACGGAAGGTCCAGACGGCCAGCGCGAACCACAGCGCGACGCCGAACGCCGCCATGCTCGCGATAATGAACTGCAGGGCCCTGGCAAACGTCTCCTCCAACGCCCTTTCCTTTCCTGCGTGCTCCCCCGAATGCTACTCCGCGAGAATCCGTTCGTGATGCACGACGTCACAGATAAACACCGCCGCGCCGCCGACCTGCACCTCGACCGGGTTCGGCATGTAGAACTCGCCGGGCTCCATGATTGGAAGGAGCGGATTCACGAACTGGGTACGGGTGTAGCAATTCTGCTTGATGATACGCAGTACGTGCGGCACGTGCTCGTCGTCCACGCCGATCAGGAACGTCGCGTTGCGCTCCTGGAGAAACCCGCCGGCACTATTGATCTGGGTCACGCGGTATTCCGCTTCCAGCAGCGCCGCCAACAGCGCGTCGGCGTCCTTGCCCTGCACCACCGCGAATATCAGCTTCATCGCGTCAGTCCCGCCATCCGAGCATCCTCGCCCTCCCCAATGCGCGCGCTTACAATCTGCCTGATCTGCGCGGCAACCTCAGCCTCGCCGCGGCTCGCGTCGACGATCTGCCAGACGTCCGGGCGCGCCGCCGCCTCAGCGCGATACCATGCCGCGACTCGCTGGTGAAAGTCCAGCGCTTCGCGGTCCATTCGGTTCGTCTCCCCATCGCGCTGCCGCCGCGCCAGCCCCGCCTCGACATCGACGTCCAGCAGCAGCTTCAAGTCCGGCTCGCAGCCATCGAGCGCGAGCGTCTGCAGGTCCCGTAACGCCTCGATCGGAATGCCGCGCCCCGCTCCCTGATAGGCCAGCGTCGAATCGCTGAAGCGGTCGCAGAGCACGATCGCCCCGCGCTCCAGGGCCGGTTTGATCACCCGTCGCACGTGCTCGGCGCGGGCAGCCGTCATTAGGTACGCCTCAGCCACTGGCCCCGGCGCGTCGGCGTCATTGAGCAGGATTTCACGCAGGCGCTCGCCGAGCGGCGTGCCGCCCGGCTCGCGCGTCACGACGACGTCGTACCCCGCCGCCGTCAGGTGCGCCTGCAACTGGCCGATCTGCGTGGTCTTACCGGCGCCCTCCGGTCCTTCGAAAACGATGAACATCAATCCCCCGTCGCCCGCCGGCGATAGATCTCAACGCGCCGGTTAGGGTCCTCGCCGGTCGAGCGCGAGCCAAGGTTATAGCGTTCGGCGAGCTGGTGCTGAAGCCGCCGGATGTAGGTCGATTGCGGCTCGAGTTCCACCGAGGCGCCGCTATCCATCACCTGATTGATCGCTGCCTCGGTCTCGTACAGCGCGCGCGTGACCTCATCGCGCGAGGGCGGCCCCGCGTCGCGCGGGTTCTCGGCGCTGGCCGCAGCCGCGACGAACTCATCTGGGTCGACCTCGCGCAGCAGATCGCGCAGCAGGTTCGCCATCTGGACCACGGTATTGGAGCGCAGCACGTAGATCGACACGCCGCGGTTCTCGGCCTCGCGCAACGGGCGCGGCCGCTGGCGGTAGTAGTTGCGTAGCGTGATGACCATATCGGCATCGCGCAGATCGCGGACGATCAGCGCTGAGATGCCCAAAGACTCGATCGCCTGCTCCAGCCGGTTGCGGCTGATCCCGAAGGGAAAGATCCGCACAGGCCGGTTGGGCGTGCCGCGGCCTCGCGCCAGCGGGTTAACCCGTCTGTCGCCAGTGTCCTCGTCTTCCTCGAATTCCACCACGTCCGCCGAGCGCGGCTGCTGTGGGGGAATTCGAAGCGTCGGATCGCGGCGGTCGTAATCCTGTGTGACGATCGTCACCGAGCCGTCCGGATGGCGCTCGCGAATCTCGCGCTTGACCGGGCGATTGCGGAGGTGCGCGTCGACAGCCGCCGCAACGTCGTCGATGACGGCTACGCGGTCGCGCTCCTGAATTTCGACCATGATCGTGAACGTCGGAGGAGCGCGGCGCTCCAGCACCGACTTTTGCGTGCCGCGCCGGCGCGCTTCCTCGTCGCTAAGTGTGACGGCCTGGATACCGCCCACCAGATCGGAGAGCGTCGGGTTGAGCAACAGGTTATCCAGCGAGTTGCCGTGCGCCGTGCCGATCAGCTGCACACCGCGCTCGGCGATGGTACGGGCGGCCGCGGCCTCCAGCTCGGTGCCGATTTCGTCGATGATGATCGCTTCCGGCGTGTGATTCTCGACAGCCTCGATCATCACGGCGTGCTGCAGCTCCGGCGTGGGGACCTGCATGCGTCGGGCACGGCCAATCGATGGGTGCGGGATATCCCCGTCACCACCGATCTCATTGCTCGTGTCGACGATTATGACGCGCTTCCCCAGGTCGTCGGCCAGCACCCGCGCCACCTCGCGCAGGATCGTCGTCTTGCCGACACCAGGACGCCCGAGCAGCAGGATGCTCTCGCCGGTCTCGATCAAGTCCTTAATGATCGCCAGCGTGCCGAAGACTGCGCGCCCGACGCGGCAGGTCAGGCCGACGATCTCCCCGGTGCGATTGCGAATCGCCGAGATGCGATGCAGCGTGCGCTCGATCCCGGCGCGGTTGTCGCCTCCGAAGCGCCCGACGCGCTGGGTGACGTAGGAGATATCCTCGCGCGTCACCTCACGGTCGGACAGGGCGACCTCACCCTGCCGGAAGCGGGCCTCTGGAATGCGTCCCAGGTCGAGCACGAGCTCAACGAGGTCGGACAGCGGATAGGTTTCAGCGGCTTCGTGCAGCGCGCTTTGCAGGTCGGGCGGCAAGACGGCGATCAATTCGTCGAGGTCGTCGGTGATGCCCGGCGACACCCCCAGGAACTGCTCCTGACGCCATTTGTCCGCCCGTTGATGTTCGTGAGCTACCAAGATAGACAATTCCCTCTACGCGTGTTCGCGCGTTAGTGCTTCGTCCCCGCGGGAGTTCAGGGTCTGATACGGGATCGTCGCGGCCGTCCGGGCTTCTCTCAGGCTGAGGCTCGCCGCTGCGTTGGTCTCGACAACCGCCGGCACCGTCGTGTGCTTGACCATCCCGATACGCTCGTCGACGATCGCGAACTGCTCATCAAGGAACTGGCTCAACAGGTGTTGCTGGTAGCCGGGCACGACCACGTTCACGTCGCGGTCAATGCCCGCCTTGACCAGCGCTGCGGCGACAATTGATGATATCGAAGCCTCCAAACGCTCATCGCACAAGAACGTCACATAGGGACGCTTGCCGTGCGTCGAAACATGGCAAGCCGCACCGATGCCATCTTCGAGCGGCACGACAAAGCCCCAGCGGCCCGAACGGTTGAACGGGATGCGACTTTCTTCCGGCAGCGCCCAGGCGTCGCTGGTCAACGCCTCGGCGAACTGCACGCCGCGCGGCGTCGAATGGTTGTAGAGCTGGTGGATCGACCAGAGATCGCTCTTGTGCTGCGGCCGCACCGACCCGAGGACCGCTTCGCTTTGCGGCGCCGGCAACCGGCCACGCAAGACGTAGTAGTTCGCGTAGCCGTCGAAGCCGGCTCCTTTCAGCCCCTCGTACTCGTTAGAGTCCGGCTCGGCAAAGGCGAACACGCGACGCGCACCAGCCTCACCGGCGCGCTTGATGCCCTCCTCCAACAGCGCCACCCACAGCTCAATTGCCACCTCATCGGTGGCGTCAACGCGCGGCGAGCCGGCGCCGATCTCGATGACGTACCACCGGAAGCGCTCGTCACCCCGCTCGAACAGCGCGAAGGCGCACACCTCACCATCGACGACCGCGACCAGGCGATCCGACGCCGGGCTGACACCGGTGATAGCCGAGGCGAGCTGGTGGCGCATGTCGGTTATGTGCGCGTGGTGGTCCCAGGGCGGGGTGAGACGCGCGCGGCGCTGCTGCACGCGACGAACCCGCAGCCAATCTCGCGTGGATGGATTTCGAATAATGAGTGTTGGCATGGCTCGTCCGCTGGATCGCAGATTACAGGGCCTGCCGGCCGGCCAGAGCGCGGCCCAGCGTGATCTCGTCGGCATACTCAAGGTCGCTGCCGACCGGCAGACCACTGGCTGGCCGAGAGACCGTCAGTCCACGCCCTCCAATCTGCCTCAGGATGTACATCGCCGTCGCCTCTCCCTCGATATTGGGATTGGTGGCGAGGATCACTTCAGTCGGGCGCTCCCGCTCGACACGCTCGAACAGCTCGCGCGCCCGGATCTGCTCCGGCCCGATTCCGTCCACCGGCGAGATTGCGCCGTGGAGCACATGATAGAGACCGCGATACTCGCCGGTGCGCTCCAGCGCCAGCACATCGAGCGGCTCCTCGACGACACAGATTGTGGTCGCGTCGCGGGTCTCATCGGAACACAGGTTGCACGGGTCAGTTTCGGTGATATTGAAGCAGCGCGAGCAGAGAATGATGCGGTCCTTGACTTCGAGGATCGCCTCCGCCAGCCCCAGAGCCTGCTCGCGGGGCGCTCGCAAGAGGTAGAAAGCCAGTCGCGAAGCGGACTTCGGGCCGATCCCCGGGAGGCGCGCCAGTTCGTCAATTAGCCGGCTGACCGGTTCAACGGTGATATTTCGAGAACGCAATACGTGGCCTCCACCGTATGGATACCTAACACGGTTAAGTATATCAACGCGCCGTCAGCCGGAATGTTGCGCACGCTCCCGGCTAGTCGTCATCATCGAGAAACACAGTCCGCCCACGAGCCCCGTCCGCCGGCCCGATCAACCCCTCGGCCTCCATCGACTCAATCAGCCGCGCCGCGCGGTTGTAGCCGATCCGCAGCCGCCGCTGGAGCATCGATGCTGACGCCGTGCCCTGGCGCTTGACGATCTCGATTGCCTGCTCCATCAGCGGATCTTCCTCGGCCTCCATCTCCTCGTCCGTGGGGTAATCCGCCCATTGCGTGTCGAAGACGACGCGCGGCTGCTGCTTGCGCCAGAAGTTGACGATCGCCGTCAAATCCGGGTCGGGGATGAACGAGCCCTGGATGCGCTGCGGTTTGGCGGCGTCTGGCGGCATGAAGAGCATATCGCCGCGGCCCAGCAGGCGCTCGGCGCCCGGCATGTCGAGGATCACGCGGCTGTCGGTCAGCGAGGTGACGGCGAAGGCGATGCGGGCCGGAACGTTCGCTTTGATCAACCCCGTCAGCACGTCGACCGACGGCCGCTGAGTGGCGATCAGCATGTGGATGCCGGTCGCGCGCGCCATCTGGCAGAGTCGCGCCAGCAGCGTCTCGACCTCTTCCGGGGTCGTCATCATGAGGTCCGCCAGCTCGTCGATCACCACGACGAGGTAAGGCAGGTTCTCCAGCTCCGGGTCTTCCTCGCGGCGCAGGTTGTATCCGTCGATATTGCGCACGCCCAGGTCGGCGAACAGCCGGTAGCGACGGTCCATCTCGTGGAGCACCAGGCGCAACGCCGAGACGACCTTGTCCATCTCGGTGACAATCGGCCCCTTGAGGTGCGGCACGTGCTGGTAGCCGACCAGCTCCACTTTCTTCGGGTCGATCAGCAACATCTGGAGCTCGTCCGGTGTGCGCGTCAACAAGAACGTCGCGATGATCGAGTTGATACAGACGCTCTTACCCGAGCCGGTCGCGCCAGCGATCAGCAGGTGCGGCATGCGTGCCAGGTCGGCGATAACCGGCCGCCCATTGACATCGCGGCCCAGCGGGAGCGGGAGCTTGGCGTTGCTGGCGCGCATTTCGGGCGACTCGAGGATGTCGCGCATCCCCACGGTCGAGACATCGGCATTAGGGATCTCGATGCCCACGCGCGCCATCCCCGGTACGGGGGCCTCGATGCGAATCGAAGGCGCGGCCAGGGCCAGCGCCAGGTCGTTCTGGAGCGCCGTAATGCGCGAGACCTTGACGCCGTGCCCCGGCTCCAGGGCGAACAGCGTCACCGCCGGCCCGGGGAAGATCTCGCGCACGTAGCCCTCGACCTTGAACGAGGCCAGCGTCTCCTCGATCCGGCGCGCCTTGGCCTCCAGGTCCGCCTGATCGGGCTCGCTGGCCTTGAACGACGTCAACAGGCTCAGCTTGGGTAGCTTCCAACCGGTCGCGTCCTTCGCTGGCGCCAGTTCCTCCGCGATGCTGCCAACGGATTCGGCGACGGCCCGCTTGATCTCATCCGGCCCCGATTTGTGTTGGCCGGTGCGGATAACCGGACGGCGGTCACGCTTCTCCTTGGGCTCAAGCTCGGCGAGCGGTTCGGCCGCGAAGCGTTGCGTCGAGCTGGCCGGAGGTTCCGTCTTGATATCCGCCAGGTCCTCGGCGTACGGCCCGCCGCGCGAAGCGGAGCCGGCACGGATCCGCCGCCAGGATTCGCGAATCGACTGGCTATCGGTCCCGGTCACCAGGACCACGCCCACCACGCCGATCGAGAACAGCGTCAGCGCGGTCGCAACCTCGCCCATCAGGCGCATCGAGAGCGTCACGACGACGTGGCCGGCCCACCCACCAGCCTGCTGCCAGTCCGCGTCCTGGTTCGCCAGCGCGAACAGCCCCACGAAAGAGACCGCCAGGATCGCGCCGCCGAAGATGCGCCGCGCGCGGTCGCCGGGGGTGTCAGCGCGCCAAATCTCGACCGCCAGGATCGCCAGCGCGCAGGGCACCGCCAGCGCGACTCGCCCGAAGGTGAGCTTCAACCCGTCTGCGAAGAGGCCCAACAGCGCCGCGTCGGTGCCGCCGACCAGCGGCAGGGTCAAGATGACAGCCCCGACGAACAGCAGGAACGCCAGGATCTCCTCTTTGAGACGGGACGGGATCGAGATCGTGCGAATCGCCCGACCGAACCAGGTCGGTTGCCGTCGTTCGCTCAACATCTACGGTCAGCCGCCTTCCACGAGCCGCGCGGTCCGGACGCCCACGCCGGGCTGGGATGTACGGACACTTTACCGACCTCCCTGCCTGCCGGTCAAGGTGCGCAACTTAGAAGAGCGACATTTGCTCGGGCGCCTCGTCGGTTCCCTCGTCCTCATCAGCCATGTCGCGGGCTTCTTCCAGAATCAACGGCAGCCTCTTGAAATCGGCCTGCACGACGGCCCGCAACGAAGGCTGGTGCAGCGCGGCCGCCGGGTGATACAGCGGCACGATTACGCGCTTGCCATCCCGCCGCGGCTTACCGTGGATCCGCGAGATGCGCTCGTTCGCAAACCAGCGCGCCATCGAGTGCCGTCCGAGCGTGACGATCATCAGCGGGTCGATGATCTCGATCTGGCGATCAAGGTACTGCGAGCAGGCCATGATCTCGTCCGGCAGCGGGTCGCGGTTGCCGGGCGGTCGGCACTTGACTATGTTGGTGATGAAGACGGATTTGCGGTCCCAGCCGATCGACTCCAGCATCTCATCGAGGAACTGGCCGGCATTGCCAACGAACGGCCGTCCCTGGCGGTCCTCGTTCATCCCCGGCGCCTCGCCGATGAACATGACCTCAGCGTTAGCCGCGCCCTCTCCGGGCACTGCCAGCGTCCGCGAGCGGTGCAATTCACAGTCGGTGCAGACGCGCACCTCTCCGGCAATGTGACTCAGTTGTTGCTCTTGTTCGACACTCAAAGCGCTTCTCCTTCAAGCTCCTCAGCGTCCAGCTCATCAGGATCGAGCGGGGTGGCGACGAGCACCTGCGCGGCGATCTCGCGTGGGTCCTGCTCCGTCCCCCAGTGAATCACAGCCTCCGCATCACCGTACTTCCGCACCCAGCGTGACGTGATCGACGCCTCATCGACGGTATGGTGCGTCATGACGACGGACTCGCCCATCGCCTCCGCCCGCTCGCGCGAGCGCCGCAATCTCGCTGCAACGTCATCGAGCGCATCCGCTGGCTCAATGTCAAAGCTTGCCCAGCGCACCCCGCGATATAGATGCCACACCTGGCGGCAGCCGGGATCCCTTCCGGGGAGCACCAGCAGCAGGTGGCCGGCCTTAGCCACAATGTCGATATGCGCCTGCTCCAGCGTGATGCGGTCGAGCCGGCGGATCTGATCGCGCAGCTTTGATGCGCGCTCGAAGTCTTGCATCCGGGCGGCGCGCTCCAGCCGCTCGTGGAGAACGGGCAGCAGGCGCTCTTTGTCGCCGTCCAGAAACGCCAGCACATCCGCGACGATGCCCTTGTATTCGTCGGGGTCGGCCGCGCCGACGCACGGCCCCAGGCAGCGCTTAAGCGACAGCTCGATGCACGGCGAGCCGAAGGAGCGGCTATCGCGAAACGACCGCCGGCAGGTCCGCAGTGGCAGGACGTCGTTGATCAGGCGCACGGCGTCGCGGGCGTGGCGTGCGCTCTTGAAAGGTCCAAAGTAGCGCGCCTCGTCATCGCCACGGTCCCTGGCCAGCGTCACCGTCGGCCAGGGATTGGTCGTGTCGACGCGGATGTAGACGTACTGCTCGGCGTTGCGCTGCTGCGAGTTGAAGCGCGGCCGGTAGCGCCGGATCAGCTGCGATTCCAGCACCAGCGCTTCCAGTTCGGAGCCGGTGACCTCCACGTCGATCGCCGCAATCGACTCCAGTAGGCCATCCATCTTGCGTGTGTAGCCCAACGGCTGGGAATAGTACGAGCTGACACGTTTGCGAAGATTCTTGGCTTTGCCGATGTAGATCACGCGCTCGTCGACGTCACGCATGATGTAGACGCCCGGCTCCTGGGGAATTCCTTCCAGGTGACTCGCATCGAGCACTGACCGGCCACGGCTGACCTTGCGCTGCTTCGGCCTGCGCGTGCGCCGTGCCGCTGCCAGGCTCGCAAGTGTCTCAAGCGAGCCGTCGCCGCGCTCCAGCGCCATCGCCCGTAGCCTGGCCAGCACACCCAGGGTCGCCTCGGCGTCGGCCATCGCGCGGTGGGCGCGCGACTGCTCGACGCCCAGGTGCCGCGAGACGTCGAGCAGCGCCAGTCGCCGCAGGCCGGTCAGCATCGCGTCTGCCAGCGCCAGCGTGTCCAGCGACTGATTGACGAGCTTCGGTCGACCGCAACGAGCCAGCTCGGCGTTGAGGAAGCCGATGTCGAAATCGACGTTGTGGCCGACGATCAACCGGTCTCCGATCAGCTCGAGCACCGTTTGCGCCACCGAGGCGAAGCGTGGCGCGCCGGCCACCATCTGGTTGTCAATGCCGGTCAGCCGCGACACCTGGCGCGGGATGCCGCGCTCGGGGTTTACCAGCGTCGACCAGGCCAGGTTCTCGCCGTTGGCGTTGACGCTAATGATGGCGATCTCGGTGATGCGGTGGTGGCGGGGCTTGAGGCCGGTCGTCTCGACGTCGAGGACGACGAAGTCTGCCGGGAAGTCCTCGGCCACCGCGGGGCGCGGCGCTCGCCAGACGCCGTCTGCACCGAGCTCGATGCGCTCCTCGTCCGCCAGCACCGAGCGCAGCAGGCCGCGCCACAGCGTCGGTGACGAATCCGAGCCAAAGACGTGGGCGACCAGCGCTTCTTCGGGAACGCCATGCTCGTGGGCCAGCACGAACTCGACGGCGCGCTGGGTGAGAGTGCCGTAGCGAGCGCCTTCTGGTGTGTCGTGATGTGTCGCTTCCACGCGCGCCTCGTGACTCCCGGTCGACGTCCGGAAACGCCGGCAGTATACGACAAATGCGAACGTATGTCCGTACACCTGTGCTAGAATTGCAGGTGCGGATCACGCCGGCAATACCCGGGCGATTCCGTCCGTTTTCCGCACATCGAAGGCAGCGACTGGCAGGGCATATGACGGGAACCACCAGCGTAGAAGAGCGCATCCGCGAGCTGCGCGAGGAAATCCGCCGGCACAACTACGCCTACTATGTCCTCAACGAACCGATTATCTCTGACGCCGAGTGGGACCAACTCTTCCACGAGCTGAAGCGGCTCGAAGAGGAGCACCCGGAACTCATCACGCCGGACTCGCCCACCCAGCAAGTCGGCGCGCCGCCCTCGAGCGCCTTCGCACCCGTCGAGCACGAGATCCCGATGCTCTCGCTGAGCAACGTCTTCACGCGCGAAGAGCTGGACGCCTGGTTGACACGCGTGGCCAATTTCGCCGGGCGCACCGATCTGACCTTCGTCGTCGAGCCAAAGATCGACGGCGTCGCCGGCAGCTTCCTCTACGAAAACGGCGTCTTCACGCGCGGCGCAACCCGCGGTGATGGGCGCGTCGGCGAGGACGTGACAGCGAACATGCGTTTGATCAAGGATCTCCCGCGCCGGCTCAAGGGCGATCCGCCCCCGGTCCTGGAGATCCGCGGCGAGGTCTACATGCTGCGCTCCGAGTTCGCGGCCATGAACGAGCAGCGCCAGGCGGCCGGGGAGCCAACCTTCGCCAACCCGCGCAACACCACCTCCGGCGCGCTGCGCCAGATCCACCAGACGTCGGACATCCCGAAGCCGCTGAGAGTGTTCGGCTATGCCGTCGGCCGGGGCGCCGAGAGCATGCCCTACCTCCACTCGGAATTTCTGCAGGCGTTGCGCGATTTCGGCTTCCCGACCGCACCGGGTATCGAAGTCTGCAGCACGGGCGATGAGATCTGGGAGGTCTACGAGCGCTGGCAGGCCCGGCGCGCGGAGCTGGACTTCGAGATTGACGGGGTCGTCATCAAGGTCGACGACACACGCCTGTATGACGAGATTGGCACTGTGGCGCGCGAACCGCGCTGGGCCACGGCGCTGAAGTTCCCGGCCATCCAGGCGCGCACGAGGCTGCTGGATATCCAGATCAACGTCGGGCGCACAGGATCGCTCAACCCACTGGCCATCCTGATGCCGGTCTCGGTCGGTGGAGTCACCATCAGCCGCGCCACTCTGCACAACCAGGACGAGATCAACCGCCTCGGCGTCATGATCAATGACGTCGTCGTCGTCGAGCGCGCAGGAGACGTCATCCCCAAGATCGTCTCGGTCGTGTCAGACGAGCGCGACGGCACGCAGGTACCGTTCGAGTGGCCCGATCACTGTCCGGTGTGCGGCTCCAAGACCGAGCGTGTCGGCGGCGAGGTCCACTGGTATTGCGTCAACACGTCCTGCCCGGCGCAGCTCAAGGAATCGCTCAAGCACTTCGTCTCGCGTGGGGCGATGGACATCGAGGGATTGGGCGCGAAGCTGGTCGAGCGCTTCCTCGACGAGGGGCTGATCAACGGTATCGCCGACATCTACCGTCTCGACTGGGAGGCCGTTGCGAAACTGGATGGCCTGGGGGAGAAGAGCGCCGAGAACCTGCGGAAATCGGTCGAGGCGAGCAAGAGCCGCCCGCTTTCGCGGCTGATCTTCGCGCTGGGCATCCGCCACGTTGGCGCCCAAACCGGCGAACTGCTGGCCGAGCACTTCCGCTCAATTGACCGCCTGCGTGATGCCTCACTCGAAGAGATCAGCTCGATTGACGGCATCGGTCCCGTGATCGCCCAGTCCGTCTACGACTGGTTCCGCGAGCCACGCAACCTGGAGCTAATCGAAGAGCTCAAGGCGCTCGGCGTCAACACCGAAATGGAGGGGGAACCAGACGACGGCGAGGTCGATCCCGAGTGGGACGGCAAGGTCGTCGTGCTCACCGGGCGGCTGGAGTCGATGTCCCGGCCGGAAGCGACTGCCCTCCTCAAGCGCGCAGGTGCTAAGGTGACCTCGTCAGTCTCGAAGAAGACGACGCTCGTCATCGCTGGCGAGGACGCCGGCAGCAAGGCCGACCGCGCCCGCGAGCTGGGGATCGAAATTATTGACGAGCAGCAGTTCCTCAGCCGCATCGGCTGGAACGGCGCGGACAGCGCGGAATCGTAGAGAACGGATGAACCGACAGGTGAGTACGGCACCCGACGATCGTCGCCACGATGAGGACCCGGTCTACCTGGTCCGCTCGATCGGTCGCATGGCCCAGATGCTGCTCGAAATCCGCGACGAGTACGTCGAGAATCCGACGGAGGACACGCTCGATCAGTTCGAGCGCCGGCTGGACGAAATCGCCGGGATGGCAGCCGATCTCCGCGCCCTGCGCCGGGAGATTGAAGCGTCCTCGAATCCTTAACCTGCCGTGGCGGGAGTCGCGGTCGTGCCCGGCTTGGTGACCGGGATGGCCGCCAGCCAGTCAGGAACCTCATCTGGCTCCCAGGTATCGATCTCAAGCTTCGCCAGCGATACCAGCGGGCAGCCGAAGTCGACCGTCCCCGCGGAGCGGTCGACCAGTACGGCCACGGCGACAACCTCGGCTCCAACCGCCGCCAGCGCGTCGAGTGTCGCCCGCACCGAGCCCCCGGTCGTCAGGATGTCGTCGACCGCCAGTACGCGCGTCCCTGGCTCGATCACCGTGCCGCGCTTGAAGGCGCGCTCGCTCGATCCCTCAGCGACGCGCTCGGCATAGGCAGCCGGCAGGCCCAGCTGCCGGGCAATCTCGAACGCCAGCAAGATGCCGCCGGTCGTCGGTCCGGCTACCAGGTCCACGTCCGCCAAATCGCCGAGCCGCCGGATCAACTCTTCGCAGGCGCGCTGAGTGGCAACCGGATCGCGCAGCAAGTCGAACTTCTCGACATACTGGTGGCTGTGGCGGCCGGAGGCCAGCACGAAGTGACCTTCCTTCAGCGCCCCCACGCGTTTCAGCTCAGCGAGAAAGTCGTAGCCCACGGCTGGCTCCCACCTAGTACTTGACCGACACCCACTTGCGGTAATCGGGCAGCGGCTGGATCGTATATGCCTCTGAGGAGCGCGACATTGCCTCCACAACCGCTCGAGCGGTGTCGATAGAGGTGATGCACGAAATGCCCTTTTCGACGGCTGCACGGCGAATTCTGAAGCCGTCAAGCACTTCCGCCTCGGACGGTCCCGGCGTGTTCACCACTCCGCGCACCGTGCCGTCAAGAATCACGTCGAGCACGTCCGGCTCGCCCATGCCGATGCGCTTGGTCACCATTCGCACCGGCATCCCGGCGCGCTCGATCATCTCGGCGGTGCCCTCAGTCGCGTAGATCGCGCACCCCAAGCGCACTAGCTTCTCGATCATCTCCAGTGACTGCGACTTGTCGTCGTCAGCCAGGCTCAGCAGCACCCCGGAGCCGGGCCCGAACGAGAGCCCCGAGGCCAGCAGCGCCTTGTAGAAGGCTGGCGCGAATTCGCGGTCGATGCCCATCACCTCGCCGGTCGACTTCATCTCCGGCCCAAGGTTCGGCTCGACGCCGCGCAGTTTCGCCATCGAGAAGACCGGCGCCTTGACCGCCACAAGCGGCATCCGCGGCCAGAGTCCGCCCCGGTAGCCCTGATCGCGCAGCTTCTCACCCAGCATCGCCCGGGTCGCCAGCTCGATCATCGGCACGCCCGTCACCTTCGACAGGAACGGCACGGTACGGCTGGAGCGCGGGTTGACCTCCAGCACGTAGATGCGGCCGCCATGGATGACGTACTGGATGTTGACGACGCCAACGACGCCGAGCTCCAGGGCGATCCGGGTCGTGTAGTCGACGATCGTGTCGACCTCAGCCGGGAAGAGGTTTAGACCGGGGTAGACCGCGAACGAGTCGCCCGAATGGACCCCGGCGCGCTCGATGTGCTCCATGACGCCGGGGATCAACACTTCCTCGCCATCGCAGACAGCATCGACCTCGACCTCCTTGCCGGCCAGGTAGCGGTCGATCAGCACCGGGCGGTCCGGGCTGAACTCGACCGATGTGGCCAGGTAGCGCGCCAGGTGATTCGACGAGTGCACCACCTCCATGGCCCGGCCGCCCAGCACGTAGGATGGTCGCACAAGCACTGGGTAGCCGATCTCGTCGGCGACCCGCATCGCCTCATCAAGCGACGTCACGGCCTCGCCGCGCGGCTGGGGGATTCCGATGCGTGACAGGAAGTCCTCGAACTGCTCACGGTCTTCAGCCAGGTCGACCGTCGCCAGGCTCGAGCCGAGCATCTTCGCGCCACGCGCGGTCAGCGGGCCGGCCAGGTTGATCGCCGTCTGCCCGCCGAACTGGAGGATCAGCGGCAGCTGCGTGACGTCATCGCCTGTCTCGTGGCGAACGATCTCGAAGACCGACTCGTCGTCCAGCGACTCGAAGTACAGCCGGTCAGACGTGTCGTAGTCGGTCGAGACTGTCTCCGGGTTGGAGTTGACCATAATCGAGCGGTAGCCGGATTCCCGCAAGGCATGGGCCGCCTGGACGCTGCAATAGTCGAACTCGATCCCCTGACCGATCCGGATCGGGCCGGAGCCGACGACCATCGCCTTATGCCCCTCCAGCGGCGGAGCCTCGTCCTCCTCGTCATAGGCGCTGTAGTAATACGGTGTGTAGGCTTCGAACTCAGCCGCGCAGGTGTCGACCATCTTGTAGGTCGGGACGATCCCGGCCGCGTAGCGCTTCTGGCGCACCTCATCGATCGGGAGGCCCGTTAGTTCGGCGATGCGCTGGTCGGAGAAGCCGAGGCGCTTCGCCTGCCGCAGCGACGACTCGCACAGCTCGCGCGCGCTCAACTCGCGCTCATAGTCGGTGATCCGCGCGATCTGGTAGACGAACCAGCGATCGTAGCCGCTGGCCTCGGCCACGCGGTCCTCGTCCCAGCCGCGCCGCAGCGCCGCCGTCACCGCCCAGAGGCGCACGTCGGTCGGGCGCGTCAGGTCGCGTTCGAGCGTCGCGTCGTCTGCCCACTCGGGCAGTTCCCAGCCCAGGTCGGAACCGGTCGATTCCAGCGCTCGCACCGCCTTCTGGAGCGCCGACGGGAAGCTGCGGTCGATCGCCATGACCTCGCCGGTGGCCTTCATCTGCGTGCCGAGCGTGCGGTCCGCCCGCCGGAACTTGTCGAACGGCCAGCGCGGTATCTTCACAACGCAATAGTCGAGCGCCGGCTCGAAGGCGGCCATCGTCTCGCGGGTGACGGCGTTCCGTAGCTGGTCGAGCGTCTTGCCGATCGCGATCTTGGCGGCGACCCTGGCGATCGGGTAGCCCGTCGCCTTCGACGCCAGCGCCGAGGAGCGGCTGACCCGCGGGTTCACCTCGATCACGTAGTACTGATAGGAGTGCGGATCGAGCGCATACTGGACGTTGCAGCCGCCTTCGACCCCCAGCGCCCGGATGATGTCGATCGAGGCCGAGCGCAGCATTTGGTACTCGCGGTCGGACAGCGTCTGGCTGGGCGCGACGACGATTGAGTCGCCGGTGTGGACGCCCATCGGGTCGATGTTCTCCATATTGCAGACGGTGACAACGTTGTCGGCGCTGTCGCGAATGACCTCGTACTCGATCTCTTTCCACCCATGCACCGAGCGCTCGACTAGCACCTGATTGATTGGGCTGGCCTGCAGGCCGCTGGTGACGATCTGGTCCAGCTCCTCGTCGGTATAAGCCGTGCCCCCGCCGGTGCCGCCCAGCGTATAGGCCGGCCGGATGATCAGCGGCAGCGGGTTCTGGCGCGCGAACTCTCGCGCCTCCTGCACCGAATGCACCACGGCGCTTTCCAGGTACGGCTGGCCGATCTCGTGCAGCGTCTGGCGGAACAATTCACGGTCCTCGGCAGCTTTGATCGTGCGCAGGGACGTTCCGAGCAGCCGGACACCGTAGCGGTCCAGGATGCCCTGGTCGGCCAGCTCGACCGCCAGGTTCAGCCCAGTCTGGCCGCCTAGTGTCGGTAGCAGGCCGTCGGGCCGTTCGCGCATGATCACACGGCGCAGCACCTCGGCCGTCAGCGGCTCGACGTAAACGGTATCGGCGACATCCTCGTCGGTCATGATCGTCGCCGGGTTGGAGTTGACCAGGACGGTCTCGATACCCTCCTCGCGCAGCGCCCGGCAGGCCTGCGTCCCGGCATAGTCGAACTCGGCGGCCTGGCCGATGACGATCGGACCGGAGCCGATCACCAGCACCTTACGGATCGG
>DATGQR010000048.1:0-11135 GCA_035304105.1 Thermomicrobiales bacterium
GTCGTCGAGTCGATCAAGCTGCGCCAGCGCCAGGGCATCGACCGGATCATGCTCCAGACGATGGACATGGACGACATCCCCGCGCTGGAGCTGATCGCCAGCGAGATCATGCCGCAAGTCTCTTGAGCCGGAAAGCGAAGACCCCCCGCCGGGAATCCCGGGCGGGGGTCTGACGTTCGGATTGCCGGGCGGCGGGCTAGTCGGGCCGCCAGACGGGTTCGACTTCCTCGACCGGCTTGCCCTCGGCGGCCCAGCCGTTGAAGCCAGGCTCGAGATGGGCGACGTTGGTGAAGCCCATGTCTTGCAAGGCCGCGGCGGCCAGCGCCGAGCGCCCGCCGGTCGCGCAGTGCAGCACGATGCGGCGGTCGAAGTCGAACTCGTCGCGGTGCATCGGGCTCTCGGGATCGGCGACGAATTCGAGCAGGCCGCGGGGGACGTGGATCGCCCCGGGGATCGCGCCGCTCTGCTCGCGCTCGTTGGCCTCGCGGATGTCGACGACCACCGCGCCGGCGGCGATCTCGGCTTCCAGTTGTTCGTTGTCGAGGTTCTCGATGCGGCTCTTAGCTTCGGCCACCAGCTCACGCGCAGTCTTGCGAGCCATCAAGCACGTCCTTTCCTGTCGCTCCGCGCCACCCCTTCGCGTTGCGAATGGTATGTTGATCAACGAATGGCGATAATCGGGAATCGCCAGCGATCTCTGCGGACGACATCCTCCACTCCGTTGAAGGGACCGACACGTTGCAACTCAAGTATTATGCTCAATCCGCCTTTCATATTACCGCCGACGACGGCACGCGCATCATGATCGACCCCTACGCCCACACCGAGCGCATCCGCTACGACGCGACCTTCGATGAGGCCGACATCGTGCTGGTGACCCACGAGCACGGCGACCACAACAACGTCGACGCCGTGCCGGGCCAGCATCGCGTGGTGCGCGGCGTCGGCACTCAGGCAGTGGGCGGTATGACCTTCCACGGCATCGGCAGCTACCACGACAAGGAGCAGGGCGCCCAGCGCGGCCCGAACACCGTCTTCGTCTTCGACGTCGATGGCATCCGCGTGGTCGTGCTCGGCGACCAGGGCTGCGAGCTGGAGCCGGCGCAGGTCGCCCAGCTCGAAGGCGTCAACGTCATGCTCGCGCCGGTCGGCGGCGGCCCGACGCTGGAGCCGGAGCTGATCTGGAAGCTGGCCGAGGAGCTGCGCCCGAACGTGCTCGTGCCCTGCCACTTCAAGACGCCGGACATCGACGTGCCACTCGGCGAGCTGGACGCGTTCCTGGAAGGCAAGGACAACGTCCGGCGGCTGGGCGCCAGCGAGGTCACGCTGACGGCCGGGAATCTGCCCGAGCCGATCGAGATCCTGGTGATGGACCGCAGCCGATGAGCCTGGATACCCGCGATCTCCGCGTCGTCGCCCTGGCCGGGGGCGTCGGCGGCGCGAAGCTGGCCCACGGGCTGGCGCTGACCGGCCTGGGCGAGCGCCTGAGCGTCATTGTCAACACCGGCGATGACTTCACGCTGCACGGCCTGCACATCTCGCCCGACCTCGACACCGTGCTCTACACGCTGGGCGGCATCGCCAACCCGGCCACCGGCTGGGGCGTCGTCGATGACAGCTTCACCACGCTTGAGATGATGCGTCGCTACGGGGTCGACACCTGGTTCCTGCTGGGCGACAAGGACCTGGCAACGCACATCCTGCGCACCGAGCGGCTGCGCGCCGGCCAACGGCTGACGTCGATCATGGCGGATCTGGCCGCGGCACTAGGCATCGAAGCGCGCCTGCTGCCGATGTGCGACGAGCCGGTCGCAACCAAGGTGCGCACGCCGGATGGCCTGCTCGATTTCCAGGAGTACTTCGTGCGCCGGCGCCACGGCGACGACGTGCTCGAGATCGAGTTCCACGGCATCGAGGGAGCCACACTCAGCGGCGAGGCGCGCGCGGCACTCGACGCGGCCGACGTCATCGTGATCTGCCCGTCGAATCCGTTCGTCAGCGTGGACCCGATCCTCCGGGTCGCCGACATGCGCGAACGGCTGACCGCCTCGCCCGCGCCAGTGGTGGCGGTCAGCCCGATCATCGGCGGGCAGGCGGTCAAGGGCCCGGCCGCGCAGATGCTGGCGACGCTGGGCCATGAGGTCTCGGCCGCTGGCGTGGCCGCCTACTACGGCGACTTGCTGGACGCCATCGTAATCGACGAGGAAGATCGCGAATTGGCCGGGCGGATCGAGGACCTGGGCGTGCGCGCCGGGATAACGCGCACGCTGATGACGAGCGACGACGACCGCCGCGAACTGGCCGGCTTCACGCTGGGCCTGGCCGCGGAGCTTCGCGCGATCGCTGGCGGATGAAGATCATCGCGGTCGTGCCGGTCAAGCGCCTGACCGGCGTCAAGCAACGCCTGGCAAGCCGGCTCAGCCCCGAGGAGCGAGCCGGCCTCGTCTTGCGCTGCCTGGGCCGCGAGCTGGACCTGCTGGCCGGGAACCCCGCCATCCAGCAGACGCTGGTCGTCACGCCCGATGCGGCCGTCGGCGCGCTGGCGGAAATGCACGGGGCGGTCGCGCTGTTACAGGTGGACGATGGCCTGAACCAGGCCGCGCAGCTCGGGGTGGCCGCCGCCCGCGAGCGCGGCGCGACCCACGCCCTGATCCTGCACGCCGACCTGCCGTTCGTCGCGGCCGGTGACCTGGCGGCGCTGGTCGCGGCAGCCGGACGCGCCGGCATGGCGATCGCGCCGGACCGCCAGGGAGCGGGGACGAACGGCCTGCTGATCCCGGTGGACGCCGGCTTCGACATGGCCTACGGCGCGGGCAGCTACGCGCGGCACCTGGAAAGCGCGCGCCGGTCCGGGCTCCGCGTCGAGACGGTGCGCGCCGCGGGCATCGCGTTCGACCTCGATACGCCGGCCGACCTGCTCGAATACCGCCGCCGGATGCGTTCCAGCGATGACCGGATGGCGGCTCACAGGCTCGAGCGCTGCCCATGGGAAGTAGGAGAAGAACGCGGGAATGCCGGATAATGCTGCAATAGGCAAGCGGCCGCCAGCGTCCCGGGGCTCGATACTCAGCCGGGCGGCTGCCGGCCAGCGGAGACCGGGAGCGACGAAGGACTCGGACGCCATCATTCCGCCACCATCCCCACCGGCACACCCGCACGAACAGGAGCTCGTCGCCCGGTACTGGCCGGCGATGGCAGGCAATGCCGCTCGCAGCTCCGTGCGCCTCTGGCCGGCGCTGGTCATCGGCGCCCTACTCCTCGCCGGGTGGCAGCTCTTGACGGTCACCGGCTCGGTGTCGGACTACCTGCTGCCCTCGCCGGTGGAGGTGGCGCGCGCCTTCTGGCGCGGGATCGAGAGCGGCCTGTTCTGGCGCTACAGCCGCACGACGCTCCAGGAGAGCATGATCGGCTTCGCGCTCGGCGCGCTGGTCGCGCTGCCGCTGGGCTACGGCATCGCCCGCAGCCGCCTGCTGGCCACGGCGCTGCAGCCGTATCTGGCGGCCAGCCAGGCGCTGCCGGCCGTCGCGCTGGCCCCGATCCTGACGCTCTGGTTCGGCTACGGCCTCAAGCCGATCGCGCTGCTCTGCGCGCTCATCGTCTTCTTCCCGATGGTCATCAACACCGCCGTCGGCATCCGCACGGTCGACCGCGAGGTCGTCGCCGCCGCGCGGGTCGACGGGGCAGGCTTCTGGCCGCTGGTGCGCTACATCGAAGCGCCGCTGGCCATGCCGATCATCCTGGCCGGCATGCGCACCAGCCTGACACTCTCGATCACCGGCGCGATCGTCGGTGAATTCGTGCTGGGCGACCGCGGCCTCGGCGGGCTGCTGGAGATCGCGCGCGGCAACTTCGACACGCCGCTCGTCTTCGCGACCATCGTCATGCTGATGCTGCTGGCGATGACGCTGTATTACTGCGCCTGGGGGTTGGAGCGCTACGTCATACGGAAGTTGGGGCTGTGATGACCGGACGTTTGCCTGTCGAAACGATGAAGATTCGCATGCGGAGCCGCGCCCTCGGCCGCGCGCTCCTGGGCGTCGCGCTGCTGGCCGTGCTGCCGGCGCTTCTGATCGCCTGCGGCGACGACGATGACTCGGAGGCAGCCGAGCTGCAGAGCGTGACGATCGGCCTGACCTTCGTGCCGAACATCCAGTTCGCGCCCTTCTACGTGGCCGATTCGCTGGGCTACTACGAAGAGGCCGGGCTCGAGGTCGAGTTCAATCACCACGCCGTCGGCGCCGACCAGTTCGGCCCGCTCGTCGCCGGCCAGGAAGATATGCTGATGGCCTCCGGCGACGAGGTCCTGCAGGTGCGCGCGCGCGACGTGCCGGTCGTCTACGTGGCCGTCGTCTTCCGCGACTACCCGATCGCGCTGATCGTGCCGGAAGACTCCGACATCCAGTCGGTCGCCGACCTGACCGGCAAGTCGGTCGGCGTGCCGGGCGAGTACGGCGCCACCTGGATCGGCCTGCTGGCCCTGCTCGACGCCGCCGGCCTGACGACCGACGACATCGACGTCCAGAGCATCGGCTTCACCCAGACCTCAGCATTGTTGGCCGGCCACGTCGACGCCGTCATGGGCTACATCAACAACGAGCCGATCCAGCTCGAGATGGCCGGTATGCCGGTGCGCACCTTCCCGGTGGCCGAGGCCGTCCCGCTAGTCGGCAACGGCCTGGTCGTCACCGAGGAATTCCTGGAGGAGGAGCCCGACACCGTCCGCGCGCTGGTCGACGCCACATTGCGCGGCGTCGAATACACCCTCAACAACCCCGAGGAGGCGGTGGAGATCGCCAAAGACTACGTGCCCACGCTGACCGACGACGCGCAGCTGCAGAGCGCGCTCGACGTGTTGACGGCGACGCTCCCGCTCTGGGAAGCGGGCAGCGGCGAGACGCTGGGCCTGAGCGAGATTGCCGACTGGGAAGCGATGCAGGCGCTGCTCTCAGACCACGGCCTGATCGAGAAGCAGGTCGATCTTAACGCGCTGGTCAAGATGGGCTACCTGCCAGAGTAACCACACCTGGAGATCGTTCAGTGAATCGGGGCGACGCCAAACGTCGCCCCGTGTTCGCGAGTGGTTGAAGGGTGGCGCGGAGCTGGCTCGGATGGAGATCAGCCGATGCGTTGGCCTTCGAGGTCTAGCTCGGGGAGCAGCAGCGAGGCAGTGTGCTGGCCGTGGTCGAGCTGGTCGTCGAGGGCGGCGTGCACGAGGTGGTCGAGGAAGGGCTCGGGACCGACGTCTGAGAATCGCTCTACCTCGCCGATCGCGGCGCTGACACGCGGCCCGGGCGAGAATCCGGCCGGGGTGTCGAAGCCGGTCAGTTTGGCCAGCGCGATGACGCGCAGATCGTCCTCGTCCAACCCGCTGATATGCGCGGAGAGCGTCGCGTAGAAGTCGGCGCGCGGCCGGTGGCCGACCGTCGCGGTGGTGGCATCAGGACGCGGCAGGCCGTCATGCCAGGTGGCGATGTCGGCGAAGTACTGGGCCAGATACTCACGTGCGTGCTTGGTATCCACCGGCAATCTCCTGTCGGGTTGCATCACCCTACACGGGCAAAACGGCTGGGATCTCGAACTGAGGTACTGCGGCCGCGGCCGGCAGGTCTGCCGGAAGATCGACGTGCGGGCTCGCGCCAGCCATCGCCACCAGCTCAAAGACCTGGACGAAGACGTCATAGCAGCCAGCGCAGCCCTTGAAGCGGCAAACCTCCGAGCTTTGGAGGTAGTCGTCGATATCTTCCTGGCCACGAAAGACGAGGAAGAAGGCATGCTCCGAGCGCCGGTGCAATGAGGTGCCGGAGATCAGGCGGGGGAATCGATCCAACAGCGCCTGATGCGCCGCAACGACTTCCTCATCCGGCTCGCTCGGGGCTCCAAACCGGAAGCTCACGAACGCTGCGTACACCGAATTTGCCTGCATTTCCAGGTCCTGACGCGGGGCCGAAGAGACCGAAATCATCGTAGCCAGCCGCTCCGGAGCGGCGAAGATGCTGGGATAGATCCGGCAGGCATGAGTCGGGGCATACCCGCCCGGGGCGTGGCGAGGCCCGGCTGTTGCGTGCGGAGATCAGGGCTGCGTCAGGATCAGGGGGCCGTTGGAGGTGACGGCGATAGTGTGCTCGTATTGGGCCGAACGCTTGCCGTCGACGGTCTTGATCGTCCAGCCGTCGGGCAGCAGATCGACCTCCTTGCGGCCGGCGACAATCATCGGTTCGATCGTGAAGACCATCCCCGGCTGCAGCTTCGGGCCGCGACCGGGCGGGCCGTAATGCGGGAAGCTAGGCGCTTCGTGGAGATTGCGCCCGACACCGTGGGCGAACAGGTCGCGCACGACGTTGAAGCCGGCGCGCTCGACGACCTCCTGGACCGCGGCCGAGATGTCGGAGAGGTGGTTGCCGGCGCGCGAGCGCTCGATCCCGGCGTCCAGCGACGCCTTGCAGACCTCCATCAGGCGGCGAGACTCGTCGTCGATCTCGCCGACCGCGAAGGTGACGGTGGCGTCGCCGTGCCAGCCGTCCAGCTTCGCCCCGATGTCGATCGCGATGATGTCGCCTTCCTGAAGGACGGTGTCGTCGTCCGGAATGCCGTGGACGACGACGTCGTTGACGGCCACGCAGATGCTCCCGGGGAAGCCGTTGTACCCCTTGAAGGACGGCTCGGCGCCGTGAGCGCGGATGAACGCCTCGACCAGTTGATCGAGCTCGCGGGTGGTCACGCCAGGACGCACGTAGGGCTCGATCATCTCGAAGGCACGGGCGACGAGCCGCCCGGCCTCGCGCAGCTTGCGAATCTGGTGCTGATTCTTCAACTGTATCCGGCGCCGCGTCATCATCCTGTATCCACCAACCTCAGGCACAAACTCGCAGCAAGCATGCCACACCGGCCGGGCCATCCGGCATTGCCGGGCAGACCACGCGCGGAAGCTTTGCGTATGTCAAAAATCCATCAGATGGGACTTCCGCATAGTTAGAGATTGATCTATAGTTCCTCAACCGGCGAAAGCCTACGCCCTCAACGACGGAACGGCGCGGGGATCGTTCCGAAGACGGGAAAGGAGACAGCGCATGGATAGCCGTCTGCTCAGACGGTCCATGGCCGTTGTTTTGACGCTATTCCTCTTGATGCCTGCCACAGTGGGCTCACAGGCCGGCGGACGCGGCGACCGCGTGACCGGACCGGAAGGATCGGGGGAAATCACGACTGCCGACGATTTTGCGCGGCGCAAGCTCGACCCTGAGCTGGCCGCTGAGATCGACGAAGCGCCGGCTGACCGCGAGATCATGTTCATCGGCCGCGCCGCCACCGGCACCGACCTGAGCGCCTACACCGACCGCTGGTTCGCCCGGCACGACCCCGGCGTCGGGATCGTCGGCATCATCGGCTTCGCCACGCCGGCGGCGATCGTCAAGATCGCTTCGGAGCCTGGCGTGATGCACCTGCAGCTCCCGAAGACGATCGTCGACATCCCGCAGCCGCCGGACGAGGACCTCTCCGAGGAGCTCAACGCCAACATCGATCCGGCAATCAACCAGCAACCCGGCCCGGGCCCGGCGCCCGAAGGCTGGTACAGCACCGGCCCAGCGATCCACGCCTCGACCGCCGCCTGGGACAAGGGCTTCACCGGCCAGGGCGTCATCTACATGTCGAATGACTCCGGCGCCGACTACTGCCATGCTGACCTGCACGGCACCTGGGCGTACATCAACGGCGGATTCTCGCCCTACCAGGGCCTGCCGATGATGTTCGACTCAATCTCGATGCTCATGCTGGCCACCGACGTCGAGCTCAACACCAACTTCTTCGCCAGCGGCCAGACGGACTACGCGGATACCCGCGCAACGACGAGCGGCGCAACCTTCAGCTTCGCCCCGATCGGCGCGGCCGGCGCGCATACCTTCAGCACGACCGGCACCAGCCTCTCGGGCGTTTACCACTACGGCTCGCACCCGGATAACACGCTGGCGTTCAGCGCCGACGTCCTCAGCGCCGAATTCGGCGACGGCTCGGCGGTCCAGGGCCAGCGCGCCGCGGTCCTGGTCGTTGACGAGAACCAGCCCGGCGTCTACGACACTGTCTACGTGGACCTGAACTACAACTACGACTTCAGCGACGACGAGCCCGCGCGGCTGACGCGCGACTTCAGCTATCAGGAGACCGCCTGCCTCGACTACAACGAGGATGGGCTGAACGACGTCTCCGGCGGGCTCGTCTACTACGTCTCCGACGGTAGCAATCCCATCCCGGCGATGGCCGGCCTCTATGGCCCAGAAAGTGCGCCAATCTTCGGGCCCGGGGAACTCGTCGCCTTCCATGTGATGGACTCAGTCGCCAGCCCGGCCGGTAACCATGGCATGGGCACGACCTCCGTCGCGACCGGCCAGGGCGTCGTGCGCGGCAACATCTACGCCGGTCCGGACGGCCCTCCGCAGGCCGAAGGCGCCGGGCTGGTCGTCGGACCGGGCCGCGATGTGAAGTCGACCCAGAACGGCGACTTCTACTCATCGCCGTTCTTCGAAGACGCCACACTCTTCGCGACGCTCGGCCCGGACGGCGTACCGTTTTCCGGGGACGAGGTCCAGATCATCAGCAATTCGTGGGGCACCAGCGACGTCGACAACGACGGCTGGGATCCCATATCGCGCCTGATCGACCTCTACAACCGACTCCTCGGCCCCAACATGACCCAACTCTTCTCGACTGGCAACGGCGCGGCGGGCTACGGCACCAGCGCCCCGCCCTCGCCGTCCAGCGGCATCATGGTCGGCGCCTCGACCCTCTACGACACGGTCGGCCAGTTCGAGCCGATCGCCTCGGCGGATCAGATCGTCGGCGGTGACCCGATGAGCTGGTCAAACCGTGGCCCGGGCGCGATGCCTGGCAAGACCGGCGTCGACGTCGTGGCCACCGGCGCGTTCGGAACCGGCGATCTGCCGCTCAACGAAGTCTTCGACGGCGCGATCTCGACCGCCGACTTCGGCGGCACATCGATGGCCGCCCCGGTTGCAGCCGGCAACTTGGCGCTGATCTACGACGCCTGGTTCCAGCGCACCGGGGAATGGCCGACCTTCGACCAGGCGCGCCAACTGCTGATGGGCGGCGCGCGCAACACCGACCACGACGTCTGGACTCAGGGTGCCGGGATCGTCGATGCCGACCGCGGCACCGACATAGCCGCCGGGCTGGGCGGCTCGCTGGTCAGCCCCTCCGAGTGGGAAGTGGGCGACTACCGCGGCCAGGAGTACGCAGCCTTCGGCAAGATCATCGCGCCCGGCGAATCGGACACTCAGACCTTCACCTTCACCAACTTCAGCGGCCAGCGCGACGTCGTCAACGTCCGCCCGGTGCAGCTGACGCAGATCGGCGCGGATGACTACTCCTTCCGTACGGGCTCCCCGCGTCACGACCACGGCGAGTTCACGACACCGGACTATGTCTTCCGAATCGACGAGAACATCCCGCCAGGCACCGACATGCTGATGGTGCGGGTGAGCTTCCCGTACGAGCAATTTGACCCGGACGGCGACATGGACGAGCCGTTCAACACCTGGCGCGTCCATCTCCAGAACTGGACCGATCTCGATGGCGACGGCGTCTTCTGGACCGACGCCAACGGCAACGGCAAGGTCGATGTCGGCGAGATGGATGCCAACGAGCACATCCGCTTCACCTACGGCTACAACGCCGGGCCGACCATCCAGGCGCGCATCGGCGACCCGCTGGGGCGCATGGACGACGGCATCCTGCTGACCTTCCGACACCGCGACATCGTCGATTCGGTGCCCTGGACGGATCTGCAGGTGGAAGTTAGCTACTGGCAGTGGACCCCGTGGGCCTGGGTGGATGTCGGCTCGCGCCGGGGTGGCCAGCCCTTCGCCCAGCTTCAGGTGCCCGCTGGCGGCAGCGCCCAGCTCAACGCCACGCTGACCGTGCCGAACGGCACGCCCTACGGCATGTACGAGGGCGCGCTGATGATCGAGGGTGGCGTCAACGCGCAGCTCATCCCGATCAACGTCGCCGTGGCGGCCGAGCGCACGGACTTCGAGTTCGGCGGCCAGCCGCGCGCCAGCACTGCCTACGACAACAGCCATGTCTTCGGCTACACCGACTACCGCTGGCGGGCCGAATCGGGTGACTGGCGCTTCTACTGGGCCGACTTCGATCAGAACGACATCCAGCCGCCGCGCAGCGTGCGCGGTATGCCGCCGGGCGGCCAGCCGTATCTGGTCGTCGACAACCAGTGGAGCAGCCCGGGCACCGATATCGACACACTGATCTTCGGGCCGGCGCCGGAAGCCGTAACGACCGTGCTGCCGGAGTTCGGGCCCTACACGCTGGACAAGGTCGGCGGCAGCCCGAACAGATACCAGGGCAGTGGACGCTGGGGCTATGACACCTCGTCCGGCGGCCCACGCGAGATCGTCGCCGGTCCAATCAGCGAAGGCTTGCACGGCATCTTCCTGCACCAGGTGCGCGTCGACGGCGACGTGCTCGACGAGCAGTTCCGGGCGCGCGTCGGCAAGCTGACCGTCGCGCCAGACTCGCTGTCGGTCTCCGGCCGCAGTGGCTCGGCCACGATCAGCGTCACCAGTGAACTGGCGTTCGACGGCCTGGTCGCCCAGGGCTACGGCCCTGCCGCGCCGGAGGTGACGACCGAAACCGTCCAACAAGATGACCCGAACGATCCGTCGACGGCGTCCTTCATGCGCGAAGTCGAGCTGCAAAACGCGGCCGCGCTGACCGTTGGCACCTGCTGCACGGCCAGCGGCTCGGACATCGACCTGTACATCTACGGTCCGGATGGCTCGCTGGTCGCGTCGTCGACCACGCCGACGGACGCGGAGTTCGTGAGCCTGCGCTTCCCGGCCGATGGCACCTACACGATCGCCGTCCACGGCTGGTCGGTGCCCACGGGCGAGGACACCTTCGAACTGAGCGTCGAAGCGGTCCAGGGCACGGACCTGACGGCCACGGCGCAATCCGGCGCGCTGGCGCCGAACACGGTCAAGACGATCACGGTGAGTTGGAACCTCGGTAACCGGCCGGCTGGCGTCTACCAGGGCGTGGTCCTCTTCGGGCCGCCCCAGGCGCCGGGCCTGATCGAGGTGCCCATCGAGATCACCATCACCGGCGGC
>DATGQR010000049.1:0-7236 GCA_035304105.1 Thermomicrobiales bacterium
CCCTCAATGACTGGCCTCAAGCGGTCTCCGGCTCACACTTGTACTCGTCGTCGACGGACTACGGGTGGATCTTTGTCGAGTTCGCGCTGACCTACCTGGTCTGGGGCGCGGTCGGGGCGGTGGGCGGCGCGGCATGGTATCGCTCGATCAAGGCAGGCGTCGCCGTCACCGCTGCGGGCATTTTGCTGATCACCATCGCGACCGCCGCGTTGGCCTCCGATTGGGGTCCGCTCGAGCCGTTCACCGACTCGATCGGGGCAGGTGAGAGCAGGCTATCGTTCGCCTGGGTCGCGCCGATCTGTCTCGCGACTTTCGGCGCGACGCTTGCGCTGCTCTGGGTGGTCATTCGCGATATCCCGATCCGAAGCCGGACCGCGTAGCACGCAGGTCCAGCCGTCGACACGTGACTGAAACGCTCAGGAGTTGACCGATGATGGCGAGTATAGCGACGCGCACTTGGAGAGTTCCGAACCGCATGCTCCAGGAATTTCTTGGGCTGACGGTGCTGGTGTGGGCCGGATTCTTTTTCATGCTGGTGAGCGGGACGCTGATCGCCGCGATCGCAATATTCGGCACTGTGGAGACCAGCGTCATGGCCGAGGCGGACGGCGTGGTTGCGCCGTACGCCGGCTTCATCGGCGGCTACGTGATGTACTCGCTGCTGCCGATGCACGTCGCCAACGGCCAGACGCGGCGTGAATTCGGCAAGCAGGCAGCGGTCTTCGCCCCGATCTTCGCGCTGGCCGTTGCCCTGCTGATGCAGGTCAGTTTCCTGCTGGAGTGGGCGCTTTACAGCGCCCTGGACTGGCCGCGCGACGTGTCCAGCGAGCACCTCTATTCGTCGGCGACCCAGCTACACCTGGTCTTCACCGAGCACCTGCTGGTCTTCCTGGTCTGGATCGTCGCCGGCGGTTTCGTCGGGGCCGCGTTCTATCGCTCGTCCGACCTCGGGGCAATCTCGATCCCGCTTGGGTTGGTATTGGTCAGCGCGGCCGGCATCGCCTTGCGAGGCGCGTGGGGGCCGTTGGGCTCGATCTACGAGCACCTGACCGGCGGGCCGGCCGAACTGCCGCTGGCCATCGCGGTCCTGATCGCGCTGCTGGCTGCTGCGGTCGGCGGCTGGCTGGTGTGGCTGACGATCCGCGACATCCCGATTCGCAGCCAGTCTCAGTAGCGTTGGGATCTCCCGGGCTTCTCGCGCGGTCGACGCCCCTACGCACCTGCCCCAGCGACGCGGCGGGAATCACGCCAGGCAACGGAGCCTGGCGACGACGGGACAGCAGTGGCTTCTACGGGAGAGGCCGGAGCGACCAGGGAGTGAGGTTCGAGGGGTAGACGACGCCGTCGAACCCGCGCTCGATGACGAGCGAACCGCCCGCCATAGCCCCGCCACATCGCGAAGGCTGCGATACAGACCGCGCCCGGATCTTCGTGGATCCGGGCGCGGTTTCGTCGTCGCGAGTGGTGAGACGGATTATGCGTCCTCGAACAGGCCCTCGTCGCGCATGCGCAAGACGGTGCGCTCGAAGCCCTCGATCGTCTTGTCGATGTCTTCTGGCGTGTGCTTCATGCTGAGCAGACCGCCACCGTGGAAGAGGTGGGCGCCTTCGAGGAGCATGCCGCAGTTGAGGGCAACTTCCAGGTTCGGCGCGGAGCCGGCCTTGAGCTTCTCGGGCGCGACGCCCTCGGGCATCCGCAGGTCGCCGGCCGTCATGTTGTCGCAGGTCACGCCGAGCATGATGTGGAAGACCGAGGCCTCGCCATAGACGAAGCCGGGAATGCCGTTGTCGACTAGCACCTTGTTCGCCCCGGCCCGGAAGCGCGCGGCCATCTCGTCGCAGTGCTGCTGGACGGCCGGATCGGAGACGAGCTCCAGGCACTTGGCGCCAGCGACGGCGCTGAGCGGATTGGCGTTGTAAGTGCCGGGGTGGCCGATACGCTTGAGGGCGTTCCACTCCGGGTCGTTCTTGATCTCCAGCATGTCGAAGATGTCCTGCCGCCCGGCGACGCAGCCGCCCGGCAGCCCGCCGGCGACGATCTTGGCCATCGTAGTGATGTCGGGCATGATGTCGAAGCGCTCCTGGGCGCCGCCCGGCGCCCAGCGGAAGCCGGTGATGACCTCGTCGAAGATCAGCAGCGTGTCGTGCTTCTGGGTCACCTCGCGCAGCTGCTTGAGGAAGCCTTCGGGCACCGGGATGGTCGCGTAGGACGCGCCGCTCGGCTCCAGGATCACCGCCGCGACGTCGCCCTCGGCCAGCCGCTGGTCGACCCACTCGATGTCGTGGCCGGGGGCGACGACGACTGACTCGATCGTGCCGCGCGGGACGCCGGGGATGTTGGGATTGTCGAAGGGCGGCTTCTCGCCGGGCAGGGCGTAGTCCTGCCAGCCATGGAAGTGGCCGGCGAACTTCATGATCTTCTCGCGACCGGTGAAGGCGCGCGCCAGGCGCATGCCGAGCAGGGTGGCTTCCGTGCCCGAGGAGGTGAACTTCAGGCGCTGGGCGGAGGGGACCAGCCGCTGGACCCAGTCGCCCCAGGCCAGCTCGTAGTCGGTGCTGGCGCCCAGGTGGGTGCCGCGTTGGAGCTGCTCGGAGACGACCGCGAGGATCTCGGGGTGGTTGTGGCCGGTGATCAGCGCGCCGTGGCCCATCGCATAGTCGATCAGCTCGTGGCCGTCGACGTCCCACTTCTTGGCGCCCTCGGCGCGCGTGCAATAGACCGGGAAGGGTCGCGCGAAGCGCACGTCGTGGGTGACGCCCGCTGGGAAGATCTCGCGCGCCGCCATCGCCCGTTGCCGCGAGCCATCGAACTCTTCGATGAACTGCTGTTCGATTGTCTTGACTGCGTGTTGTGCCACGGGTCTGACCGAACCCTTCCGTTCTCCTCCGTGTTGCGTCGCGCCGGGGTGTGGAGCGAGCCACGGAACCGGCGTCGTGACCCGGATTATGGCCGACTGCCGGGAGGCTGTCCACAGCCGGACGCGGCTGCCGCTCTGCACTACGATACGGGTGAGTTGGATGACGACGTGACTCATGAGGAGGATCGAGATCGATGGGCTTGACGGCATTCCCACGCGCGCGCATTGCGACGCTACCGACGCCGCTGCATGACCTGGAGCGGCTCAGTGCCCAGCTGGGCGGGCCGCGCATCCTGATCAAGCGCGATGACCTGACCGGGCTGGCTTTCGGCGGCAACAAGACGCGCAAGCTCGAGTATCTACTGGCCGATGCGAAGGCGCAGGGCGCGACGCATCTAATCACGATGGGTGGCGTGCAGTCCAACCACTGCCGGCAGACAGCGGCGGCCGCCCGGCTGGGCGGGATGGGCTGCGAGCTGGTGCTCACTGGTGACGAGGACGCGCCGGTGCAGGGCAACCTGCTGCTCGACCGGATGCTCGATGCGCGGACGCACTTCGTGCCGGCCGATGGGGATCCGGTCGCCAGGATGGAAGAGATCGCGGCCGATCTGCGCGACGAGGGCAAGGTGCCGTACGTGATGCCCTCGGGCGGCTCCAGCCCGGTTGGCGCGTTGGGTTACGTCGCGGCGATGCTGGAGTTGAATGCTCAGCTCTGGGAGCAGGGCGTGGCGGCTACGCGCCTGTACCACGCGGCCGGCAGCGGCGGCACGCAGGCCGGCGTCGTGCTCGGCGCGGCGCTCTACGGCGCGGAGTACCAGGTGACCGGCGTGGCCGTCTCAGGTACGGCCGAGGATAAGATCGAGCGCTGCCGGGCGCTGGTCGAGCAGACGGCTAATCTACTGGGCGTTCCTGGCGGCGCATCCGAGGTCGAGATCTGTGTGGACGATACCCAGGTGGGGCCGGGCTACGGCATCCCGACCGAGGCCACGCTGGAGGCGATCAAGCTGCTGGCGCTGACCGAGGGCATCTTCCTGGACCCGGTCTACACCGGCAAGGCGTTCGCCGCGCTGCTGGCCGATGTCCGCAGTGGCAAGTTGACGAAGGATGACACCGTCATCTTCCTGCACACTGGCGGCACGCCTGCGCTCTTCGCCAAGCGGGAGGAAATCGCGCCGATTCTGTAGCGTGGCCGATGCTCAGGTGACGCACGTGCGTCGCTGATTGGCGGGCGGCAAGGGGCGCCGGGTAGGCCGTATACTTGATGATATGAACATTTGTTCGCCATCCGGAGGCCGCTTCGTCGAGGTGGCGGTCGATGGACGCTTCACGGATCGCCGGGCCACGCTGACCTACCGGGTGCCCGACGTGTTTCGCGGCGACATCGACATCGGCCAGCTCGTCTGGGTTCCCGTGCGCCGCGATCTGGAGCTGGGCATCGTCGTCGAGTGGGCGACGCCCGACCGCTCCACGCCCTACAAGATCCGCGAGTTGCACGCGCCGGTCGAGCCTGCCTTCCGGATGTCGGACATCCAGTGGCGGCTGGCGACCTGGCTGGCCGAGGAGACGCTTTGCTCGCTCTTCGAGGCGGCCTCGCCGATGCTCCCGCCGGGCGTCGGCTCGCGGACGGTCGAGTACCTGGAACTGGTGCGCGCGCCGACCGATGAGGAGCGCGCGCAGCTGACTTCGATGCAGGCGCGGCTGATCGAGAGGCTGGAAGCCAATCAGGCGATGACGCTGGCCGCGGCGCGACGAGCGATGGACTCCAGCCTGACCTCAATCGTCCCGGCGCTGGAGGAGAAGGGGCTGCTGCGCCGCATCGCCCGGGTGCGCCATCGCCAGCCGGGTGACGATCCCGGCCCCCAGGTGGTGCGATTGCTCGATGGTGGCGAGCCACCCCCGGAGCGGGCCTTCCGGCAGCTGGAGGCGTACCGCTGGCTGCTGCCCCGGCTGCGGCTGCGGCCGAACCATTCAATGCCACTGGCGTCGGTACTCAGCTCAGAGGCGGTTGGAAGCCGACAGGTGCTCGACGCGCTGGTCGAGCGCGGCCTGATCGCCATCGAAGCAGCGGAACCCGACGGCCATTCGAGCGAGCCGGGCCAGGGGCAGTACGTCCAGCTCACCGAGCAGCAGAGTGCCGTCTGGCGGGAAATCGTCCAGGGCGTCGAGGAGAACCCGTCGCAGGGCTTCTTGCTGCACGGCGTGACCGGCAGCGGGAAGACGGAGATCTACTTCCGGCTGATCGGTGAGGTGCTGGAGCGCGGGAAGTCGGCGATCCTGCTGGTGCCCGAGATCTCACTGGCCGGGCAGGTGATCGAGCGGGCGCGGGCTCGCTTCGGTGAGCGCGCCCTGGTGCTCCACTCCGCGCTGGACGACCGCACGCGTTACGACAACTGGGTGCGAGCGGCGAGCGGCGAGCCAGTGGTGGTGGTCGGGCCGCGTTCGGCGCTGTTCGCCCCGCTGCCGGAGGTGGGCGTGATCATCGTCGACGAGGAGCACGAGACGGCCTATAAGCAGGAGACGCCGCCGCGCTATCACGCCCGGGCGGTCGCTCGTCGCCTGGCCGAGCTGCACAGTGCGCCGCTGATTCTCGGCAGCGCCACACCGGACGTCGAGTCGGCGTACCTGGCGTCCAGGGGGGGCTGGAAGCTGCTGACGCTGACCGAGCGGGTGGGCCAGCGCGCGGTCGACCAGTACGGCCGGGTCGGGCCGATGCCGATCCCGCTGCCCGAGGTCGAGATGATCGACATGCGCCACGAGCTGCGCAGCGGCAACGCCTCTCTCTTCAGCCGCAGGCTTCAGCAGCTGATGGTGCGCCGCCTGGAGGCCGGGGAGCAGACGATCCTGTTCCTGAACCGGCGGGGGATGTCGACCTTCATCCAGTGCCGTGCCTGCGGCGAGGTCGTGCAGTGCCCGTTGTGCGATATCCCGCTGGTTTACCACCGCGCCGGTGAGCGCCTGATCTGCCATCGCTGCGGCCACCGGGTACCGCCGGTGCGGCGTTGCGCGGCTTGCGGGAGCGACAGCGTCGGCTATTTCGGGACGGGCACCCAGCGGGTCGAGAGCGAGGTCTCCCGACTGCTGCCGGAGGCGCGCATCCTGCGCTGGGACCAGGATGCTCTGCGCGGCGGGGTGACCCACGAGGTGCTGCTCGACCGCGTCAAGCATCGCGAGGTCGATATCGTCGTCGGCACCCAGATGATCGGGCGCGGCCTGGACCTGCCGAACGTGACGCTCGTCGGCGTGGTCAATGCGGACACCTACCTGCACCTGCCGGACTTCCGGGCGGCCGAGCGCACCTTCCAGATGCTGGTGCAGGTCGCGGGGCGGGCCGGGCGGCGCGCGGTCGGCGGCGAGGTGGTGATCCAGACCTATTCGCCGGAGCACTATGCACTGACCAGCGCCGCCAGCCATTCCTACGCCGACTTCTACCGCGAGGAGATCGCCTTCCGGGCGCGTCACGGACACCCGCCCTTCAAGCGGCTGGTGCGGCTGCTAATCCGCGACCGGGACAACGCGGCCGCCGAGCGTCATGCCGAGCGGATGGTGAGCGAGATCGTGCGCTTCATCGCGTCGCGCCCCGAGATACAGGGCGTCGACGTGCTGGGGCCGGCGCCGGCCTTCGCGACGCGCGTGCGCGGCCTCTATGGCTGGCAGGTGCTGGTACGCGGCGACGCCGGGCCGCGAGTGGTCGGCGAGCTGCGCATCCCGCCGGGCTGGATCGTCGACGTCGACCCGGTCAGCATGCTCTAGGCCGAGCGCGGTTGGCTGCTTTTCTTATACTGGTGTTTGGCTGCATTTGAGAGACTTGAGAAGGTAAGTACACCGTTGGCAATACTCGAACTCGTCATCGAACCAGATCCTCGCTACAACCGTATCAGCGACCGGCTGCGCCAGAAGTCTGAGCCGGTTTCCGAAGTGACTCCGGAGCTGCAGCAGCTCGCGCGCGATATGCACGAGACGATGCTCGCGGAGGCCGGCGTCGGCCTGGCCGCCCCACAGATCGGCCGCAATATCCGGCTGGTCGTCATTCATCTGCCGAAGGGGTATCAGGACGAGATCGACGAAGAGGTCAACCTGACCCTCTTCAATCCGGAGATCGTCAAGGCCGGCGGCCGTGAGACGGATTACGAGGGCTGCTTGAGCTTCCCCGACCTGATCGGGCCGGTGGAGCGCTATTCATGGGTGATCGTCAAGGGGCAGGACGAGGACGGCAAGAAGGTGCGCTTCCGCGCGAAGGGCATCCTGGCGCGGGTGCTCCAACACGAGATCGATCACCTCGACGGCGTGCTGTTCTTCGACCGCATGGACAGCCTCGGGCTGCTTTTCTACCCGCACGAAGTGGAAGCCGGCGAGGAAGAAGCCGAAGAGACCGTTACAGC
>DATGQR010000050.1:0-3343 GCA_035304105.1 Thermomicrobiales bacterium
CTCGCGCTTCAACCAGGAGCGCGACAACTACAAAGCCTCGCTGGACCCCGAGCAGGCGCGCCGCTCCGCCCACCGTTGCATCGAGATCGCCAGGCAACACGGCGCCGAGATCATCTACGGCCACGACCCCGTGCAGTGGACCAGCCTGCGCACGTCACCTTCGCGCTACCGCTGAGCCGCGCGACCTGGCGTCCCTGTGGCTCCGGTCAGGTGTGATGTGGACATGTGCCTCGGCGAGGAGGCCCCGTTGTGATCCCGCGAGATCGCACCGCGAATCCTCTGATTTCACCCGGAAACGGCGCCCGCCATCGTTCGTAGGGGTGGAGGCAGCCTCCACCCCTACGGGACTCGAACAGGTGGATCACCTCGAAGCGATCCGGTCTCGGGTGGACGTCGGGCCGGGTCAGCTCAGCCCGTAGATGACGTCCCGGGTACTCGCCGCGATCGCGTCGGGGTCGACCTCCACGCGCGCCACGCCGGTCTCGGCGGCCGCGCGGGCCACCGCCGCGGCGACGGCCGGGGCCACGCGCAGGTCCAGCGCCTCGGGGATGATGTAGGTTGGCGCCAGCGCATCGTCGGGCACCAGCCCGGCGATCGCCCGGGCCGCCGCGACTTTCATCTCCTGGTTGATCGTCGAGGCCCGCGAGCTGAGCGCCCCGCGGAAGACGCCGGGGAACGCCAGCGAGTTGTTGACCTGGTTCGGGTAGTCGGAGCGCCCGGTGGCGATGATCATCGCCCCGGCCGAACCGGCGACGTCGGGCGCGATCTCCGGCACCGGGTTGGCCAGCGCGAAGATGATCGGTTCGGGATTCATCGACGCGATGTGTTCGGTCGTCAGCACGCCCGGCGCGGAGAGTCCGATGAAAGCGTCGGCCCCGCGCAATGCGTCGCCCAGATCTCCGCGCAGGTTCTCGCGGTTGGATTGCTCGGCGATCTGCTCCTTCATCACGTTCATGCCCTCGCGCCGGCCCCGGTAGACGATGCCGTGGCGATCGCAGAGAATCAGATCGCCGATGCCGGTCGCCAGCAGCAGCTTGCCGACCGCGATGCCGGCCGCGCCGGCCCCGTTGATCACCACCTGGGCGTTCTCGAACGGCGTGCCGCGCAGCTTCAGCGCGTTGATCAGCGCCGCCAGCACGACCACTGCCGTGCCGTGCTGGTCGTCGTGGAAGATCGGCAGGTCGAGCTTCTCGGTCAGCAGCTGCTCAACCTCGAAGCAGCGCGGCGCGGAGATGTCCTCCAGATTGATGCCCCCGAACGAGGGCGCGATGTGCGTCACGATATCGGCGATCTTGGCCGGGTCGCGCTCGTTGATGCAGATCGGGAAGGCTTCGACCCCGGCCAGCGCCTGGAACAGCACCGCCTTACCCTCCATCACCGGCAGCGCCGCCCGCGCCCCGATATCGCCAAGGCCCAGCACCGCCGAGCCGTCGGTGACGATCGCGACCAGATTACCCTTGACCGTCAACTCGTAGACGCTCATCGGGTTCTCGCGGATCTCGACCGCCGGGGCCAGCGCGGCCGGGGGCACGTAGAGCACGTTGAGGATGTGGTGGTCCTTGATCGGGATTTTCGAGCGCACCTCGAGGACGCCGCCGTTGCGCCGGCGCAGCTCCAGCGACTCGTTCTCGTAGCTGCTCGGCGCCTCTTCGTCATCGGCCGATAGCGGCGTCAGGACGCCCTCGTAGACGTATTGCCGGGTACGCCGGGCGACCGCCTCCGGGCTGACTTTGCGCCTGGCCTCGCCGGTGACGTGGGCCGCCTCGACTACTACCCCCGCGATCGTCGAGGCCACCCGGAAATCGAAGATGCGCGGCACGATGTTGTGCGGGTGCAGGTCCTCGTCAGGCACCAGGCCGGCCAGCGCCCTGGCGGCTGCGATCAGCATCCGCAGGCGGATATTGCGCGCCCCACTATCGAGCAGGCCCCGGAAGACGCCCGGGAAGACGAGCGAGACATCCATCTGGTTGGGGTAATCGGAGCGCCCGGTCGCGACGACCGCCGCGCCGGCCTCGACCGCCTCCAGCGGGTCGATCTCCGGCTCGGGAATCGAGAGTGCCATGACGATTGGGTCCGGCGCCATCGAGCGGATCATGTCCGCCGTGACGATGCCACCAGTGCTCAGACCGATGAACGCGTCGGCGCCAACCAGCATGTCGGCCAGGCTGCCGCTGCGCCGCGCCCGGTTGGTCTCCTTCGCCAGGTAGGACTTGGCCCAGTTCATGCCGTGTGGCCGGCCCGGGTAGATCGCCCCTTTACGGTCGCAGACGACGATCGAGCACACCCCGGCGCGGCGCAGCAGCCGCGCCACGCCAATCCCGGCCACGCCGGCCCCGGCGATCACGACGTTGAGATCCTCCAGGCGGCGCCCCGTCACGCGCGCGGCATTGATCAGCCCGCCGAGCACCAGGATGGACGTGCCGTGGTGTTGGTTGGAAAAGACCGGGATCGTCGAGGCCTTATCCAGGTGGTCGGCGATCGTGAAGGCGCGCGGGGTGCTGATGTCGTCCAGGCAGAAGGCGCCGAACGTCGGAGACAGCGCCGCCACCGTGTCGACGATCTCAAACGGGTCGAGCTGGTCGAGGCAGATCGGGAAAGCGTCGATGCCGGCGAAGGTCTTGAACAAAACGCTCTTGCTCTCCAGCACCGGCAAGGCCGCCTCGGGCGGCCCCCCGGCGCGGCCGAAGAGGTCGGAGCCGTCGGTCACGATGGCGACGGTGTTGCCTCGTGAGGTGATGTCGAGCGAGGCTTCAGGATGACGCGCGATCTCCAGGCAGGCTTCGGCCACGCCGGGCGTGTAGACCTTGCTCAGGATCGAGCGGTCGCGAATGGGGACCTTGCTCTCGACTCCAATGAGGCCGCGGTAGCGGCGGCGGTAGTCCAGCCCCTCGTCACGATCTTCGATGACGTACACACGCGTTCCTGCCCGTGATAGATGTTGATCCTTTGCTCTCGGACGGCAACGCCGGTACCGTGAGCCGCGTGGTTGAGTCCGGACAGCTCCGGCACGGGCGTCGTCGCAATTGGAAACTGTACCAACACAGGCCCCGGCTGCGCGTAGCAATATCAGTTGCCAGCCACGCTCTGCTAGCCCGTATCCCGTCACAAATCAGTAACCGGTGTCAGCCGCGCATCGAGAGACTCGGGATGGCAGCGGTCGGGGACTCGCGCGGCATGGGCCGGCGCTCTCGTTGAACGGTAGCAGCGGTCGCGGGGTTTAGGCGATCCCGACGACGAGCCGGTGATAGCCGCTGGCGCCGTCCGGGAGTGGATCGGCGCGCTCGTCGCTTTGGACGTTGCCGTCGCCGTCGGTGGCGCGCACGACCAGGCGATAGGCGCCGGA
>DATGQR010000051.1:0-3636 GCA_035304105.1 Thermomicrobiales bacterium
CCTTCGGCGCGCTCGGCGCCTGGCTCGCAACCATCATCTACCGCCAGACATCCGGAACCGACGACGCCTTTAGTTCAGTCGTCGGCCAGCTTGGCCAGGTCGTTACCCCCATCACGAGCACCCCTGGCGAGGTCCAGTTCACATCCTATGGCAGCACCCATACCCGGTTGGCTCGCTCGGCATCGGGCGAGGTCATCCCGACCGGTACCATTGTGCGCATCGTAGATGTGATGGGTAACATGCTCATCGTCGAGCGGACGAGTACTCAAGCGGCGGAGTCGCAGGCTTCTGAGCAGGCGCGTGCCTGATCCCGGGCGCCCCTCGGCGGCGGGGCTCGGCCAGGAACTGGAGAGGGTTTCATGGATACCGGTTTGATCACGGTCGTCCTGGCGGTGGTGCTTTTTCTCATCGCGATCGCCCTGCTGGCGGGTTTTATCAGCAGGAACATCATCAAGGTCCCGCCGAACATGGTCGCGATCCTCTCGGGTCGCAAGCGCACCGTCGTCGACACCCAGACGGGCGAGCGGAGACAAGTCGGCTACCGCGTGATCCGCGGTGGCTCGGCGCTTCGCATTCCCGTGCTGGAGCGGGTCGACTACATCTCGCTGAACGTTATGTCCATCCCGCTACGGATCGAGGGGGCCTACAACATCGAGGGCGTGCCGGTGTCGGTCAACGCCGTGGCTAACGTCAAGGTCGGTGGCGACGACTTTTCGATCGGCAACGCTATCGAGCGCTTCCTGGGGATGACCACCCAGGAGATTGAGGGTGTCGTCCACCAGACGATGGAGGGTCACCTGCGCTCGATCCTCGGCACGCTGACCGTCGAGGAGCTGAACACCGACCGCCAGGCCTTCGCCCAGCGCATGACCGCCGAGTCCGCCCAGGACCTGGCGCGCATGGGCATCATCATTGACGTCCTGACGATCCAGCAGATCTCCGACACCTACGGTTACCTGGAAGCGCTCGGGCAGAAGCGCACCGCCGAGGTCAAGCGCGACGCCGAGATCGGCCGCGCCGAAGCCGACCGTGATGCCCGCACCCGCGCCGCCGAGGCGCAGCGCGACGCGGCGACCGCCGAAGCCCGGGCGGAAGCCCAGATCGCGGCCGCCCAGCGCGACACCGACGTGGCCAAGGCGCAGTACCAGGCGTCGATCAACGCAGAGCGGGCCCGCGCCGCCCAGGCGGGCCCGCTCGCCGAGGCCGAGGCGCAGAAGGACGTCGTGGTCGCTCAACAGCAGGTCGAAGTGGCCCGCACCGAGGCGGCGATTCAGGTGCAGGAGGCCGAAGCCCGCCGGCGCGAGCGGGAGCTGGAAGCGACAGTCCTCAAGCAGGCCGACGCCGAACGGGAAGCTGTCATCATCGCCGCCGAAGGCCAGAAGCGGGCCGCCGTCCTCCAGGCCGAAGGCGACCAGCAGGCGATCATCACCCGCGCCGAAGGTCAATCTCGCGAGCGCGAGCTCCTGGGCGCCGGTGAAGCCGCCCGCATCCGCCAGGTCGGTGAGGCAGAAGCCGACGCTCAGAAGGCCGCCGCGGCCGCCAAGCGCGCCGACCTCCTGGCCGAAGCCGAAGGTACCCGCGCCCGGTTGCTGGCCGAGGCCGAGGGCCTGCGCGCCGCCCTGCTGGCGGAAGCCGAGGGCAAGAAGCAGCTCGCCGAGGCACTCAACGCCTACAACGAGCAGGCCATCCAGCTGCTGATGTACCAGGCCTTCGTCGAAGAGCTGCCGAAGATGGTCGAGGCGGCGGCCCTGCCGATGTCCCAAATCGACAAGGTCGTTCTGATTGACAGCAACGGCCACGCCAACGGCGGCGGCACGCTCGGGCGCTACGCCGGCCAGCTGCCGGTCATCGTCCAGCAGATGAGCGAGAACTTTGCCGCGGCGACCGGCATCGACCTCATGGAGATGGTCAAGGACAAGTTCGGCGTCGAGACGGACGAGGAAGCCGCCCGCACCGTCATCGACCCGACCGGCGCGCAATCCGAGGACTAGCCGGACTATCAGGCAGCGTAACGTGCGAGAGAGAGGGCGTCCCGCAGGACGCCCTCTCTCGGCTTCACGGCTCTCCCCTTCCGGAGAGACTCGCCGGCGCATCGAACGACGCGCGCGCGGACGTCGACTGGCCCGACGTGCTACCATCAATCACACAATCGAATACCCCGCGCTTATCCAGAGTGGTGGAGGGAACGGCCCTTTGAAGCCCGGCAACCGGCGAGGATTCGTACGGTGCCAATTCCGGCGGGAACGGTACCCGGGAGATAAGCGAGCTTGAGGTCCACCACCGCTTCAACCGGTGGTTTTTTTGATGTCGCGGGGCGAGGCGTTGGAGGAGGAAGAGACAATGGCGAAATCGACGAACCTGGGTTACCCACGCATCGGCAAGCGCCGCGAGCTCAAGCGCGCCGTCGAGCAATATTGGGCCGGCAAGCTCTCGGAAGACGAACTGCATAGCCGCGCGGCCGAAGTCCGCAAGGCAGCGCTCGAGGTCCAGCTCGACGCGGGACTCAATCTTATCCCTTGCGCCGACTACACCTATTACGACCACGTGCTGGAGACGACCTGCCTCTGGGGCCTGGTGCCGTCGCGCTTTGACCACCAGTCCGGCGGCGAAGTCTCCACCGATACTTTCTTCGCGATGGCCCGTGGCGACGACGACACCCCGGCCATGGAGCTAACCAAGTGGTTCGACACCAACTACCACTACCTCGTGCCTGAATTCGATGCTGGTGACCCGTACCGGGCCACGAACAAGCCGGTCGAGCTGTTTCAGGAAGCCCGCGCCATTCTCGGCGAGCGCGCCAAGCCGGTGATCCTTGGCCCGGTCTCCTTCGTGTTGCTCGGCAAGCAGCACACCAGGTCGATCAGCGAACACGTCCAGCAGCTCGTCCCGCTCTACCGCGAATTGCTCGGCGACTTCGCGCAGGCCGGCGCGAGCTGGGTGCAGGTCGACGAGCCCTGCCTGGTCCTCGACCTCGATGATGAAGCGCGCGAGGCCTTCGCCAGCGCCTACGGCGAGCTTTCCGGCGCTGGTGTCAACATCATGCTCCAGACCTACTTCGGCGGCCTGCGCGGCAACTGGGACACGGCCATGGGCCTGCCCGTCCAGGGCATCGGCCTGGACTTCGTGCGCTCGCCACGCAACCTGGAAGACCTCAACGCCAAGGGCTTCCCCGAGGACAAGGTGCTCGGAGCCGGCGTCGTCAACGGGCGCGGCGTCTGGAAGACAGACCTGCGCGCGACGCTCGGCGTGCTGGGCCAGATCGAAGCCCAGGTGCCTTCAGACCGCCTCTGGATCGGGCCGTCCTGCTCGATGATCTTCCTCCCGCACGACGTGCGCGATGAGTCGCACGAGCCGCGGCTGCTCGAGAACCTGGCCTTCGCCGAGCAGCGCCTCGACGAGATCACCTTGCTGACGAAGGCGCTGAACGAGGGCGCGGAATCCGTCGGCGCCGAGTTCGAGCTTGACGATCACCGCCAGGACAACACCGGTGCCACGCTCGTCCACCCGGAGACGCAGCGCCGCCTGGCCGCCCTGACCGAGGATGACTTCCGCCGGCCGGAGCCGATCAAGGAGCGGCTGGCTCGCCAGCAGCAGGAGCTGGGCTTGCCGCCCTTCCCGACGACCACCATCGGCTCC
>DATGQR010000052.1:0-4461 GCA_035304105.1 Thermomicrobiales bacterium
GGAAGTAATGCTGGAGGTCGGGCTGCCCGGGCACGCCGATACCCTTCTCCATGCGCGTCTGGAGGTAGTTCGCTACGCTGACGGCGTAGCGGTTGACCAGGTCGGTGCCGGAGGACACGCGCTCGATCGTCGGCCGGGCGTCCTCGGTGTTGAACACCGGGTGGGTGATCGAGAAGACGAAGCGGCCGCCGGGCTTGAGAAGCTTCGGCAGCGTCGTGAAGAGCGGCGTGATCTCGGCCATATCCATGAGCGCCATCGTGCAGACGGCGGCGTCGAAGTCCGTGCCCAGCGCCAGCATCGCCTCCGGATCGGCGGCGTTGGCGACGTGGTAGCTGATGCGGTCCTCGTAGCCCCTAGAGCGCTCCCGGGCGCGCTGGACGAAGCGCTCAGCGTGGTCGAAGGCGGTGACGATTGCCCCGGCGTCGGCCATGCGGCGGGCGAAGCGCCCGGCCCCACAGGCGATGTCGAGCACCCGCTCGCCCGGCTTCAGTTCCAGCAGCTTCTCGGTGTAGGGCTCGACGAGCAGATCCTGGGTCGGGTTGCCGTCGCCGATCTGGTCGTCCCACCACTCGGCCAGGTTGTCCCAGGACTCAGTCGCTGGCGCGGTGTACTCGGGGAAGTCAGGGGATGGCGGCGTCTTGTCGCTCACAGCTCGGGCTCCGGCTGCGTCGTCTCGCGATCCTCCGGGGTCAGCAGATACTGAACGATGGCGTAATAGGGATCGAAGCTCTCGCGGGCGACCACCGCGGCGTTGCGGGCACGGTGGACGTAGGCCGCCAACCCGGCGCCGAGCCCGGCCAGCACGGCCACGACCCCGGCCGCGATAGAGACGATGATCCAGCCCCGCTTCGACATCTCCCCGCGCCACTTTCGTTCTGGTGAGGCAACTGCGATTTTGCGCCGTAACTGTACTCTAGAAGGGGAGTTTCCCTCACCCGCGAAGCGGGTCGTGGGCCGAGGGTGAGGGCTGTCTTCCCCTGTTCCCTACCCCCTACACTCCCGCCAGCAGGCCGGCGATGGCTTCGCCGATGCCTTCCAGGGTGGAAGGGTCGACGTTGGTGTCGGGGTTGTTCAGGATGATGTTGATGCTGAACACCCGGCCGTCGGCGCGCTGGAGCAGCCAGGAACGCGCCGCGACGCCCGCCTCGTCGCCGCCCTTGAACGCGACGAAGGGCCAGGTCGCGCCGTCCACCTGCATCCCGGACGCGGCCGCCATGATGCTCTGGAGCGTCGTGTCCGACCCGGCGCGCTCGAACAGCGCCGCCTGGACCTCGCAGAGGTCGGCTGCCGAGGCGAACCACTCGATCGAGTCCACCGCCACCGGCAGGCCGAGCATATTCGGGTCGAGCTGGCTGAAGTCGACTGTCATCTCGTCGAGCATCGCCCGCTGCCCGGTGTCGTCGGCGGCGATGTAGGCCTCGCGGACGTCCGCGCCGGCGGCCAGCTTCAGGTAGAACAGCTCGCGAGTCAGCAGCAGCGGGACGTTGCGGTCCATCGCGCTGTTGCCGGTGGCTGCCATGCGCGCTTCGACCGATTCACGTCCCAGGACATCAATCAGGTGATCGGTGGCCGTGTTGTCGCTGAGGACCATCATCTTGGCGGCGTAGGTGCTGAGCGCGATCGACGTGCCGGTCGGCTCGACCTGGAGCGTGCCGGAGGGCAGGCTGCGCAGTTCGTCGGTGATCGGCAACTCATCGTCCCAGCTGAATTCCCCGGCCGCGACGCGCTCGGCTAGCTCCAGCAGCACCCAGTGCTTGAAGCCGGAGGCGATCGCCAGTGGCTCATCCGGGTTGAGCGTGTGGAGCGGCGCGCAGACCCCGCCGCTGATCTCGGCGATCTGCACGGCGACGTTCGGCGCGAGGGCGCTGACCAGCGGGTCGACCTCGGGGAGCGAGGTCAGCGTCACCGATGACGGCACGTCGGCCAGGAAGAGCAGCGTCTGGAAGCGGTGTGGTTCGGCCACTTCCAGCCCGACGTGGATCTGGAACAGGCCTGCCTGGCTCTCGACCACCGCGGTGCCGTCCAGGGCGACCGGACTGCCCAGGTAGCCGTTGAAGGTCCACGGCCCGGCCTGGGCCAGCTGGGCGAGCTGTCCCGCGAACTGGTCCGGTGGGAGCTGGGCGTTGAAGCTGGGATGCATGCGCGCCTCGATCTCCTCGGCCGGCGGCACCGACGAGTTCAGGATGCCGAGCAGCCAGGAGAGCTGCTGATCGATCGGCCGCTCGCCGGGGACGGCTGGCTCGCCCTCTGTCGGGGTCGGCTCAGGTTCCTCAGCCGTCGGTTCCGCCTCGGTCGGCTCGACCTCGGTTGGTTCGATCTCGGTGGGCGTGGCTTCCGGCTCGGTGGCCGTCGGCTCCGCTTCGGTGGGCTCTGCCTCGGTTGGCTCGACCTCCTCGGTCGGCTCGGGAGCCGTCGCCGTGACGGCTGCGCCCTCGTCGCTGGTGGCGGTCGGATCATCGTCGTCATCGTCGCCCATGCAGGCCGCCAGCAGGGGCAGCACGAGCAGCAGGGCCAGCATGAGGATCAGTGGCCGGTTGATTAGCCTGTGGCTGTGAGGATGTCTCGTCACGTTCAATGCGCCTCGCTCTCAAATTGAGTATCAGTCGCTCACCTTAACAAACAGGTGCCGCAGCGGGCGTCCCGCTCCCCCGGCCCGGTGGATACATTCCCGTCATGTCCGCGGGTCCGGTGGCAACGCCCATTGACGGGAAGCGGCAAGCCGCCGACAATCCTCCGGTCAATGGCAGGAAAACTGGACAGGGGCGTGCGCCGTGGTCGATCCGAGATTATTCAATTCGCTGGAGTGGCGCTGCATCGGGCCGCACCGTGGAGGGCGGGTCACGGCCGTGGCCGGGCACCCGACTGAGAAGGGCACCTTCTACTTCGGGGCTTGCGCCGGCGGCGTCTGGAAGACGACCAACGGCGGCTCGCACTGGCGCAACATCAGCGACGGCTATTTCAAGACGGCTGCCATCGGCGCGATGGCCCTGGCGCCCTCCGACCCCAACGTGATCTACGTCGGCACCGGCGAGTCAACGATCCGCAGCAATGTCTCGCACGGCGACGGCGTCTACAAGTCCACCGACGGCGGGCGGACCTGGCAGCATGTCGGCCTGGCGGAGACGCGCCACATCGGCGACGTCGTCGTCCACCCCGACGACCCGAACACCGTCTACGTGGCCGCGCTGGGCAACGCCTTCGGCGAGAACCCGGAGCGCGGCGTCTTCCGCTCCACCGATGGCGGGCGGACCTGGGCGCGAGTGCTCCACAAGTCCGACCGCGCCGGCTCGACCGACATCGCGATGGATGGCGGCAACCCGCGCATCCTCTACGCCAACATCTTCCAGGTGCGCCGCTATCCGCACACGCTCGACAGCACCGGTGAGGACTGCGGCCTCTGGCGCTCCTTTGACGGCGGCGACACCTGGGAGGAGATCTCGCGTAACCGGGGGCTGCCGCAAGAGGGCAACTTCGGCAAGATCGGCGTGGCGACGACGGCCGCGCGGCCCGGGCGCGTCTACGCTATCGTCGAGCACGAGCAGGGCGCCCTCTACCGCTCCGACGACTACGGCGACACCTGGAAGAAGCTCTGCGACAATCCCGACCTGCGTCGGCGGCCCTGGTACTACATGCACATCGTCGCCGACCCCAGCGATGCTGACACAGTCTGGGTGCTCAACGTGCAGTACTGGAAGTCGATCGACGGCGGCCAGACGTTCACGAGCGTCGCCATCCCTCACGGCGACAACCACGCCCTGTGGATCGACCCGCGCGATTCCAATCGCCAGATCCAGGGCAACGACGGCGGCGCCTGCGTGACATTCGATGGCGGGAAGAGTTGGTCGTCGATTCTAAACCAGCCGACGGCGCAGTTCTATCACGTCACCACGGATCACCGGACGCCCTACAACGTCTACGGCTCACAGCAGGACAACTGGGCGATGATGCTGCCCAGCATCAGCTTCGAGGGGGCGATCACTTGGAAAGATTATGTCGAACCAGGCGGCGGTGAATCGGGCTATATCGCGATCAAGCCGACCGAGCCCTATACCGTCTATGGCGGCGGCATCGGTACCGGCCCGGGCGACGGCCGCCTGCTGGCCTGGAACCCGCAGACGCGCCAGATCCGCAACGTCACTGTCTGGCCGGAGTCACGCGGCTACGGCGCCTTCCGGCAGAAGTACCGCTTCCAGTGGACCTTCCCGATCGAGATCTCGCCCCACGACCCGGAGACGGTCTACGTCTGCTCGCAATACGTTCACCGCTCGACTGACGAGGGCACGAGCTGGGAGATCATTAGCCCGGACCTGACCCGCAACGACCCCGACAAGCTGCAGTTCTCCGGCGGGCCGATCACCCCGGAGCGCGGCGCGGCCGAGATGTACTGCACGATATTTGCCTTCCGCGAGTCGCCCCACCGCGCCGGGCTGTTCTGGGCCGGCACCGACGACGGCCGCGTTC
>DATGQR010000053.1:0-3152 GCA_035304105.1 Thermomicrobiales bacterium
ATGCCATGCCCCGCGAATATAGCGCAGGACGGCGGCGGGGCGCACCCGCGGTTGGCCGGGTCGTGGGCTGTCGGGTTAGCGGTCTGGAGAGAGCAGGCCGGTGACGATGCGCCGCGCCTTCTCGCCGGGACGCTCGCCGTCGGGGGTGTCGCGTGGCTCGTCCTCGGGACCTTCCGCGGGCGGCGGCGCGGAATCGGCATCGCTATCGAGAGGCATGATCAGCGAACCAGTCTCGGTGGTAGCTCCGTTGCGCCGCAGCTTCTTCACTGCCCGAACTCCCATCCTCACTTGCCACGTGTCTGGGATTGTATCGTCCTGGGCCTTGACGTCATATCCGTAGTAATACGGATATTCGCGTTCATGAAAGTGGCGCTTCACAATCGGCCCACAGTCCGCGCTGTTCGGGCTGCTGAATAATCTTGCCTACTCATACCACCGAATTACCCATCGGCAATTTGGGTGGTTCCACGCATGACCACCCCGACAGTGCTTGCCATGATCTTTCGCGGTGCACCGCAAGCCCGTGTGATCACGGCTCAATGACGAGCCTCAGTGCTCATGGTTCGTTCACGACGAAGTGGCGGAGGTATGTATTCCATGCGTTTCGCGAGCCTACGAAGCCTGGCCATGGCCGGCTTGTCGCTCTTCCTGTCCCTGGCCGTCCTCGGCGGTCTCGGGCAGCTCCTGATTCCCAGCGCCGGCGCCCAGGGCGTGCCGCCGACGCTCACGCGGTCGTGACGTTCAGACTGGGGTCGAGCGCGTCTCCGCCCCGGCCTTCAACTGCGCCGATCAGTATCGCCACGCCATTCCTCTGGAGCAGATGGCCTAGTAGCTGTACTCATGAATCAGGTTGCCGGCTGCGTCGAACAGGCGCGCAGTGTCGCCGTTGTTGTTCCAGACCGGCGAGCAGCGGCCCCAGTAGAGGTTCGCGGCGTCGTTGGTGCCGTTGCAGATGTGCACCCGCACGGTGGCGTCCAACCCGAGCACGAAACCTTCCGGGAAGGTATAGCGGTTTCTGGCGGCGTCCTCCAGCGTCCAGCCACCCATCGCCACCGGCCAGTCCGCATAATTGCGGATGTCGACGTACTCGCCCTCGGACTCACCGTAATCGACCGGATCGGCCAGGATGAAGACGACGCGCACGTCGCCGCTGGTCGGGAAGGGCTGCGGCACGGGCCCTTCGTCGCCGGCTTCCCCATAGCGCCACTCGTAGTAATGGCGGCCTACATTGCCGGCCTCGACCTGCCAGCCGTCCGGGTTGCCGGGCGTGTAGGTCAGGCAGCGGCGCTCGAAGCACTGGATCAGCACGTCGCGCTCGACGCCAGCGACCGGGATGCGCGCCCAGTAGGCTTCGGTGATCGGGAAGCCGGTGGCGTAGAACGGGCTCGGGAATATGTGGCCCTCGACGATCCCGCCGTCCTGGTAGACCGGGCCGCTCGACCGCATGAAGTCCCAGAACACCGACGCGACGGCGTGCCCCGTCTCCGGCACGTGGTAGGCGGCCGTGACGCCGTACTGCGCGTAAGCTTCGTCGTGGACATAATCCTGGCCACCTGCGCCAGGAGTGAGACGCCAGGCTAGCGTGGCGCCGACCTCAGCGGCGGGGTGGGCACGCAGTGAGCCGATGAAGCGGTAGGTGACGCCACTCTCGACGCCAGCGTCGCCGGCCACGTTGACGTCGGCCGGCTCGCGCTCGACGAACTGGTTGTCGCCGACCTGCATCCGGCCCGTGGCCAGCTCCATGACGAGCAGCCCGTTGGTGACGTACCAGATGCTTTCGGGGTCGGCGTTCGGGTCGGTCAGCTCCATGCGGCTCTTGTCGAAGTACTGGACCGTCCGAAACCCGTCTGGCGCCTCGGCGTAGGCCTCGCGCAGCGGTGCGGTGAAGGCCTCCGGCCCCCACATCCAGGTGCGGCTGACCTGCTGGGCCGCGACCGGCTGGTCAGTGCGCTGCCAGGTGTTCTGGAAGCCGCGGTTGGCCGGCGGCTCCGCGCCCACCGGGAAGATAGACAGGGCCAGCGCAAGCACGACGACGCCGGCAGCTGCTCTGCAGATCACGGTTACTCGCTCCATTCGCTCTTCACTGCGCGGGAGCATTGTAGCCCAGCATGGCAAGTCATTCCGGACCGGGCACCCGCCGTGCTAGCATGGCTCCATTCCAGAGCGAATTGGCGTGCAGGCATGGCAACGACGACGTCTTATGCGGGCGGCCGGCTGCGACCGGCCAGGTGGTGGGGAGTCCGGCTCTCGCTGGTGGTCCGGGACCACGGCTGGCTGCTCTGGACCACGCTGCTCTCCGCGCTACTCGTGGCCCAGGCGGGGCGGAATCTCGGTAACTTCCCCGGCATCTCGAGCGACGATGCCTGGATCATGTCCGCATCCCACAAGCTGGCGAGCGAGGGCACGTTCGGTTCGGACATGTTCCGCGGCTTCGCCAACGCCGAGTCGCACTACTTCATCGCCCTGCCGGTCTACCACCTGCTCCAGGCCGGTCTCTTCGCTGCTTTTGGCACGAGCGTGGCGGTCGCCCGGGTCGTCACGTTGGGCAGCGCGGTGGTCGCGCTCTGGTGCATCGCCTGGCTGGCGCGCCGCTGGTTCGGACCCGGCGCGGCGGTGCTCGCCACTGGCCTGCTGCTGATCTGGCCGGACGACTTGCTGCGCCTCTCCAGCCGCCTCTCGTTCCTGGCCGTCTCGCGCACCGGCCGCTATGACATGACAGGGCTCGCTCTGCTCTTGCTGGCGCTGGTCGCGCTGGAGATTGCCCGCAGTTCTGAGCGGCGGTTGCCGTTCTTCCTTTGCGGACTAACCGGGGGGCTGGCGGTGCTGACCCAGTTCTTCGGCGCGTTCGCGGTCCCGCTCTTCGTCGTCGCACTGCTGGCCGGTCGAGGGCGCGGCGGTATCCCGGCGAGTGCTGTCCGCTGGCTGACCGCGGGCTGGCTGCTGGTCGTCGCGCCATACGCGCTCTACGTCCTGGCCCACTGGGCCGACTTCAAGGGGCAGTCGGAGCTGAAGACCGGTCGGATCGAGTTTGGTGATCCCGGCTTCTACCTGGACAATGTGGCTGACGAGCCCGACCGATACCTGCCCCTATTCGATCATCTGTCGCTGGCGCTGGACGGGCGCTATGACCGGCTGAATGCACCGCTTGCTCC
>DATGQR010000054.1:0-2838 GCA_035304105.1 Thermomicrobiales bacterium
TCCAAGCCCTCTCGGTGTAAACGAAAGGCTCTAGCTAGAGCGTCGGCTTCGGCGATATTCTATCCAAAAGCTGTCAGTCCGAAATCGGCCCAGGAGCCGTAACACCGGTCCCGTAACAAGCTGCCGGTCAGCAAGGCGCCCCCAAGACGGTCATTCGGGGATATCCATTGAACACTGCAAAGCAGACGTTGCGGAGGCCTATGTCTTGAGGGAAGAAACGAGTTGATCGGCTAGGTCGCGAGCGGTTCGCGCCGCGCCCATGATCGTCGCCGAGCCCGGACCACACCAATCCCCATAGCCCGCGAGCCAGAGGCGAGGCTCCGCGACGGCTTGCTGGCCGTCCACCTCGACGCGGCCTTCCTTGCCGACGATGCCCAGGGAGCGCAAATGGTCCAACGCAGGGCCAAAGCCGGTGCACCAGATGATGGCGTCGACTTTGCTCTCCCGACCATCCTCCCATACGACTCCATCTCGGGTCATGCGGGTGAAGGGGCGAACCGAGCCGAGGACCCCGCGATTGCGGGCGTCCCTGACCGGCGGCACCATCACGATATCCCCGATCCCGCCCACCGGCTCTGCGCTAGGCCCTGCTTTCAAGCGAGCCGTAGCTCGTTCGAACAACACGCGTCCGTCGACATCGTCGGGGAGGAAGAGCGGGTCCCTGAGAGTTACCCAGGTGGCATCCGCGACCTGGGACAGCTCGGCCAGGATTTGCGCGCCGCTGTTGCCCCCGCCAACGACGAGGACTGTCTTGCCCGCGAAGTCGTCTGGCGAGCGATAATGGGCTGAGTGTAGTTGTACACCTTCGAACAGGTCCCGTCCTGGGATTTTCGGACTGTAGGGTTCGGACCAGGTCCCCGTGGCGCTCACCACTTGCCTGGCGAGATAGTCGCCGCGATCCGTTCTCATGATGAGGGCCTTATCGGTCCGGCTCACCTTCAGCACTCTGACCGGCCGCTCGATCCGAAACTCGTAGCGCTGCTCGTACCGGGTGAGGTAGGCGATCACGTCGTCGCGCGTCGGGAAACCTCCGTGTTCGGTCGGCGGCATGAGCCAGCCCGGTAGCGAGCTGTAGCCAGCCGGAGAAAACAGGCGCAGCGAATCCCAGCCATGCCGCCAGGCACCGCCGGGTCCGTCCTCGCCGTCGAGGATCAGGAAGTCGGCGCCGGCGCGCCGCAGATAATAGCCGAGCGCAAGGCCCATCTGCCCTCCGCCGATGATGATGATGTCATGCTCGGTCATCATGCCCTCGTGCCTGGTTGATCAGGCCATCCCCGTGCAACGTAGCCGGCACGGTCCTGCCAGGCGAACAAATTTCGACGCTTCTCGAATTATCGGTTGATCGACCCACCAGCTACAACTATTTTGACGGCTATCGAAAGGTTGATGATGGATGAGCTCGCACGACAGGTCTGGGCGGTGGATGCGCTTGGCGCGCTCGCCCACGAGACGCGTCTTTCGGTGTTCCGCATGCTCGTCAAAGCCGGGCCTGACGGCCTGGTGGCCGGTGACATCGCCAGCGGCGCTGGCGTACCGCCCTCGACGATGTCGCATCACCTCTCGACGCTCGAGCGCGCCGGCCTGGTGACCTCCGAACGCGAAAGCCGCCTGATCCGCTACCGCGCGGACTACGCCGGTATGAAGCGCCTGCTCACGTTCCTGCTGCAGGACTGCTGCGGCGGCGCCCCCGAGATGTGCGTCGACCTAACAGGCGAACTCGAATGGGGCGAGCCAGAGAGCGGAACTCGCCCGATGGGCGGCGAGGTCGTCATCTACCACAACCCCGAATGCGGGACCTCGCGCAACGCGCTGGCGATGATCCGCAACGCGGGCATCGAGCCGCACGTGATCGAGTACCTCAAGACGCCGCCGTCGCGCGCTATGCTCGAAGGCCTGATCAAGCGGGCCGGCCTGACCCCGCGCGATCTGCTCCGCGAAAAAGGAACGCCCTACGCCGAACTCGGCCTCGACGACACGGGGCTCACCGACGCGCAGCTCCTCGACGCGATGATGGAGCATCCGATCCTCATCAACCGCCCTCTGGTCGTGTCGCCGCTCGGCGTGAAGCTGTGCCGGCCTTCGGAAGCGGTGCTCGACCTCCTGCCCGCGCGCCAGGCGGGTGCATTCGCCAAGGAGGATGGCGAGCAGGTCGTCGATGCCGACGGCCGGCGCCTGCGGTGAGCGGACTTCAGGGAACCGGCGTGTCCAGCGAGCTGGCAGCCCGCGCCCCGGCGAACTCGCCGCTGGGCGCGTTCGAGCGCTTCCTGTCGGTCTGGGTGGCGCTGGCGATCGTCGCCGGGATCGCGCTCGGGCTGGTCGCGCCGGGCACCGTGGGCGTGCTTTCGCAGCTCGAGTACGCGTCGGTCAATCTTGTCGTCGCGCTGCTCATCTGGGCGATGATCTACCCGATGATGGTCGCGGTGGACTTCGCCAGCATTCGGAATATCGGCAGGAAGCCCAAGGGGCTGATCATCACGCTGGTGGTCAACTGGCTGATCAAGCCGTTTACGATGGCGGCGCTGGCCGTGTTGTTCTTCGATTACCTGTACGCGGGCGTGATCGGCGAAGCGGCGGCCGACGAGTACATCGCCGGGCTCATTCTGCTCGGCGCCGCGCCGTGCACCGCGATGGTCTTCGTCTGGTCGCAGATGACGCGCGGCGACCCAGCCTACACGCTGGTGCAGGTCTCGGTGAACGACCTCGTGATGATCGTCGCCTTTGCGCCGATCGTCGCGCTGCTGCTCGGCGTCACCGACATCGAAGTGCCGTGGGAGACCCTGCTGCTCTCGGTCGGGCTTTACGTGGTCATTCCGCTCGTTGCCGGGGCGATCACCCGGC
>DATGQR010000055.1:0-6106 GCA_035304105.1 Thermomicrobiales bacterium
TGGATGCCCTGCGCCTCTAGCTTTTCACCGCGCGCCAGCGTGTCGAGGAAGCGCGAGTTGCCGCCGTCGACGATGATGTCGCCGCGCTCCAGCCGTGGCGCCACTGCGGCGATCTGCTGGTCGACCGGATCACCCGCCGGGACCATCAGCCAGACGACCCGCGGGGCCTCCAGCTTGGCGACCAGCTCGTCGTGGTCATAGGCGGGGATCGCGCCCTCGGCGGCCAGCTCGTCGATCGGCTCGCGGCTGCGGTTGTGGACGACGACCTCGTGGCCGTGCTGCATCAGCCGGCGCGCCATGTTCGCGCCCATGCGCCCAAGTCCGATGATCGCCAGCTTCATAGGTGTCCATCCCTCATGCTCGGTGCTCGTCCCATCATCGCGGCGCGTCAAGCGTCAGTCGGCGGCCACGGCTGCGCCGCGCGCTGCCCCGGCCATCTGCTTCAGCGTCGCGCCGGCATCGCTGCCGAGCGTGACGCGCAGGACGCGCAGATTCTTCGCCTTGAGTGCCAGGTAATCGCCGTCGGCCTGGGCGCTGAACAGCTGCTTGAAGCCGAACTCGCGCCCGGGTATCTCCAGGTCGCGCGCTGGCTCCTGAACCACCTGGAGGAAGACCCCGGTGGCCGGCCCGCCTTTGTGGAGCTGGCCGGTGGAGTGCAGGAAGCGCGGGCCAATCCCCAGCGTCGTGGCCGCGCCGGTCGCGCTCGCGAGCGCCGCGCGCAGCTCGTCAAGGCCGGCGCGCACGTCGTCGGTTGCGTCGACGAAGGCCTGGATTGCCACATACTCGTTCTCGCGCGTCTCGGCCATGACCCGCTGGACGGCGGAGGCCGGATCGAGCGCCTCGATCGGCTCGCCGACGCCTTCCTTGAGCACCCGGTTGGTCTGGTCCTTGGCTTCCTGGACGTTGGGCTGGTCGAAGGGGTTGATGCCCAGGCGCTGGCCGACGACCGCCGTGGCGATCTCCCAGATCAGGAAGAGCTGGCCGAGGCGCGCCGGGAAGCTGATCACCGGGTGGCCGGCGTCGACCAGCTCCTCGCGAAGCCGGGTGACGTCCGGGTCGCCGTCGTCGATGACCGCGAAGAAGCGGTCGCTGCCGTAGCCGGAGGCCCCGCGCAATGGCTCGCGCGCGACCGGGACGATGCCGGTGCCATGCTTGCCGGTGCTCTCGGCGATCAGCTGCTCCAGCCAGTCGCCGAAGGGCGCCCACCTGGGCGAGGTGATCAGCGTCAGCTTGTCGCGCCCCGCCTCGCGGGCGGCGGCCAGCGCCGCGCCCAGCACGATGCCGGGATGGCTGACGTCGTGGATCGGCATGACGCTGGCGGCGTCGCGCAGCAGTGCCAGCGTGTCGATGCCGGCCGCGGCGGCCGGGACCAGCCCGAAGTAGGAGAGCGCCGAGAAGCGCCCGCCGATGTCGTGCCGGTTGGTGAAGACCTGCCAGGCTCTCATGTGGCGCGCGGCGGCCTCCAGCGGCGTGCCGGGGTCGGTGATGATGATGAAGTCGTCCGGGTTGCCGCCCTTCTGGTCGAGGAAGTACTCGAACAGCGTGGCCGTCTCGATCGTCGTGCCGGACTTGCTGGAGACGACGAACAGCGTGCGCTCTTCGGCCATGCGCTCGGCGACCCGCGCGATGGTGTCCGGGTGGGTCGAGTCGAGGACGGTCAGCTGCGGCGCGCCCTCGGCGGTATCCAGCGTGGCTGCCATGACCTCCGGCGCGAGCGAGGAGCCGCCCATGCCGAGCAGGACGACGCGCTGGTAACCGCGGCGGTTCACCTCGCCGGTCAGAGCGTCGAGGCAGCCCAGCTCGGCGTAGGCCAGCATCTCAGCCGGAGACATCAGCCAGCCGAGCCAGCCGGCGATCTCGCGCGCCGTCGCAGCATCTTCGGACCAGAACGAGCCGTCCAGGTTCCGGAGGGCGGCGACGGCGTCAGCTTTTCCCAGGTCGTCCAGGTTCCGGCCTGTCGATTCCGCCAGCTCGCCCAGCGCCGCCTCGCGCTCGCCGCGCAGTTCGGCGGAGATGCGTTCAACCTCAGTCTCGACGGCCCGCAACAGCGAGTGGTGCGACTCGGCGAACTTCTCGACACCCTCGCGCACCAGCACGTCGATGACATCGTCGTAGGCGATGCCGAGCGATTCCATCTCGCGAATCACGTCGGCGGCCAGGTCAATATCCTTCTCGACGGTCAGGGCGACCGTACCGTGGTCGCGGAAGGCCTCGATCGAGGCCGGGGCCAGTGTCTGGACGGTGTTGGGGCCGATCAGCTCGTCGACGTAGAGCGTGTCGGGGTAGTCAGGGTTCTTGGTGCTGGTGCTGGCCCAGAGCGGGCGCTGGATGCGCGCGCCGTGGCCGGCCAGCTCGGCGAAGCGCCGCGAGCCGAAGACCTTCTTGAACTCCTGATAGGCCAGGCGCGCGTTGGCGATGGCGACCTGCCCCAGCAGGGCGCGGGCGGTCTTGGCACGCTCGGAGTCGGGGGCCTCATCGATGATCGCCTGCAGGCGCTTGTCGACCTCGGTATCGACGCGGCTGACGAAGAAGGAGGCGACCGAGAGGACGTTGTCGAGCGGCTTGCCCTCGGCCAGGCGGCGCTCCATGGCGGTCAGGTAGGCCTCCATAACGTCGCGGTAGGCGTCGAGCGAGAACAGCAGGGTGATGTTGATGTTGATGCCCTCGTAGAGCGCCTGCTCGATGGCCGGGATGCCGGCCTCGGTGCCGGGGATCTTGATCATGACGTTCTCGCGGTCGACCAGCTTGTTGAGCCGGCGTGCCTCGCTCAGCGTCTCCTCGGTGTTGTGCGCCAGCAGCGGCGAGACCTCGAGCGAGACGACGCCGTCAACGCCGTTGGTCGCGTCGTAGATCGGGCGCAGGATGTCGCAGGCCATTTGGATGTCGGTGATCATCAGGGCTTCGAGGATCTCCTCGGCCGAGCGGCCCGCCTGGACCAGCTCGCGGATCTGCTCCTCATAGTCGTCGGACTGCGAGATCGCAGCGTCGAAGATGGTGGGGTTCGAGGTGATGCCGACGATGCCGTCGTTGTCGATCAGCGACTGCAGCTCGCCGGAGGTGATCAGGCGGCGGCTGAGGTTGTCGTTCCAGACGCTCTGGCCAAAGTCTGCGAGACGTTGGAGCGGGTTCTTCTCGGTCATGGTTCCTCCCTGTGAAGTCGCGTGGTGGTTCGTAGCTCGGATCGCGTGGTGTCAGCGTTCCTAACGCTTCCCGGAGCGGAGTTCTTTCCGTAACCTAAGCGTATCTAATCGCGCGGTGCGATCGCTTCGACCGCTTCCGGGTTCTCCAGCGCCGAGAGGTCGCCGACGTCGGACTGGCCCAGGTAGCGCGCCCGGATGACCCGCCGCATGATCTTGGCGTTGCGCGTGCGCGGCAGGTCGTCGACGAAGATGACGCGCTCGGGGCGCAGCGGGCGGCCCAGGTGGCCGGCCACCGCGTCGAGGATCTCAGTCTCCAGCTCGGCGGATGGCTGGGCGCCGGGCACGAGGATCGCGAAGACGACGATCCCCTCGCCTTTGACCTCGTGGGGCACGCCGACCGCGGCAGCTTCCCGCACTGCCGGGTGGGAGACGGCCGCCGATTCAATCTCGGCCGGGCCGACCCTCTTGCCCGCGATGTTCATCGTGTCGTCAGAGCGGCCCAGGATGTACCAGTAGCCGTCCTCGTCGATGTAGGCCCAGTCGCCGTGGACCCAGAGCCCGGGGATTTTCGACCAGTAGCTCTCGATGTAGCGCTCCGGGTCGTCCAGGAAGCCCTGAGTCATGCCGACCCAGGGGGAGCGGATGACCAGCTCGCCGACCTCGCCGCGCACGCTGTTGCCGGCGCTGTCAACCACGTCGGCGTTCATCCCGACGACCGGGCCGCTGAAGGAGGCCGGCTTCTGCGAGCGGTTGCAGTCGGCGACCAGGATGCCGCCGCTGATCTCGGTGCCGCCGGAATAGTTGATGATCGGGCAGCGCTTGCGCCCGACGACGTCGTGCGTCCAGCGCCAGGGGCCGGGGTTCCAGGGCTCGCCGGTCGAGCCGATAGCTCGCAGGCTGGGCATCTCGTGGCGCTCGACCCACTCGTCGCCATAGGGCATCAGGGCGCGCACGACGGTCGGCGAGAGGCCCAGGACGTTGATCTGGTGGCGCTCGACCAGCGCCCAGACGCGGTCCGGCTCCGGGTAGTCGGGCGTGCCCTCGTAAAGGACGATCGACGCGCCAGCGATCAGGCCGCCCATGATGGCCCAAGGGCCCATCATCCAGCCCAGGTCGGTCAGCCAGCAGAGCACGTCGTCCTCGTTGACGTCGAAGGCGAATGCGAGGTCCTGGGCGGCCTTGAGCGGGAAGCCGGCGTGGACGTGGACGGCGCCCTTGGGCTTGCCGGTCGTCCCAGAGGTGTAGATGATCATGTAGCGGTCGTCGGCGGCGGTGTCGGCCGCCTCAAAGTCGGCCGGGGCGCCATCGACGACGTCGGCCCACCAGCGGTCGCGCCCGTTCGTCCAGGGCACATCCTGGCCGGTGTGGCGGGCGACGACGACCGAGGTGACGGTGCCGGCTTGGTCGCAGGCGGCGTCGGCGACCGGCTTGAGGTCAATGACCTTGCCGCGCCGGCGGAAGCCATCGACGGTGATCAGGTGGGTGACGCTGGCGTCGTGGATGCGCTGCCCGGCGGCGTCGGGGCCGAAGCCGGAAAAGATCGGCACGAATTCGGCGCCCAGCTTGCCGCAGGCCAGCACGGCGACGGCCGTCTCGAGCAGCATCGGCATGAAGATGCCGACGCGCGTGCCGCGGCCCACCCCGATCCCGGCCAGTCCGTTGGCCGCCCGGTTGACGGCCGCCTGGAGGTCGCTGAAGGTGAGCGTCTTGACCAGGCCGTCGTCGCCTTCCCAGGCCAGCGCCATCTTGTCGCCGCGTGCTTTGGCGTGGCGGTCGACCGCCGTCGTGACGTAGTTCATGCGCCCGCCGACGAACCAGTGCGGCCATTGGATGCCGTCGGAGAGGTCAAGGACGCGCTCGTAGGGCTGGGTCCAGACGACGCCCAGCTCGTCGCAGACGGCGTCCCAGAACCACTCCGGCTCGGCGGCCGCCCGGATCGCTAGCTCGTCGAGTGTATCGAGGCCGTGGCGGCGGGCGAAGCGCATGGCGCGGCTGTTCTCGACCTGCGATCGGCGGGGATGCCAGACGACCGGCTGGCTGGTGAGATCCGCGGGTATTTCTGTCACCTGAGAACTCCAATACTTGATGTCTACTGCGGTGTATGCTGACCCAAGCATTGGTCAGTAGAGAGCGCTCTACGCTAGCATGCCGGCCTTGCCGCTGAAAACCGGAGACCGGCCGGCGGAGTGCCCGTGAGCACTGAAGTGCTGTGAAAGGTCTCGGGATGTCAGTTGGCGGCGCCGTCGATACCTATACCTGTCAGAACTGCGGAGCGACAACGTCGTTCGACCCCGGAACGACCACGTTGCGCTGCCCCTTCTGCGGGACGCAACTGGTCGTGCGCGCTGACGCGGCCGCCGCGGACATCACGGTCGATCACTACATCCTGCCCTTCAAGGTGTTGAAGGACGATTCCCAGGAGCGCATCCGTGAGTGGCTGGGCGGCTCGTTCTGGGCGCCGGGCGACCTGAAGTCGCGCTCCGCGCTCGACCGCGGCCAGGGCAGCTACATCCCCTTCTGGCGCTTCGACGCCGACACCCACTCACGCTGGGAGGGGGAGGTGTCGCGCACGCACACGCGCCAGGTGCCGCGTACGCGCACCAACGCCGAGGGCCGCACCGAGCAGTACATGGCGACCGAGACGTACAAGACCTGGCACCCGCGCAGCGGTGAGCACAGCGGCAGCTTCCGGGCCTGGGTGCCGGCCTCGACCGGCCTGACCCAAGCCGAGGCCGACCGGCTGATGCCCTTCCCCGAAGAGGGCATGATGACCTACTCGACCGATCTGCTGGTGGGCTTCTCCGCCGAGGAGCCAGGCATCGACGAGGACGGCGCCTGGGTGACCGGGGAGCAGATGATTCGCGACATGGCGCGGGACGCCTGCGAGGGCCAGGTCGAGCGGCTGACGCGCGTCGAGACGCTGCTCTCGAACCGCCGCTCGGCTGTCTGCCACCTGCCGATCTGGA
>DATGQR010000056.1:0-8630 GCA_035304105.1 Thermomicrobiales bacterium
ATGCCTCGGCCGCCGTCAGCCGCATCGAGGCTCGCGAAACGCCGCTCGTCTGGCTGGTGACCTACGCCGCCTGGGTGCAGGGCCGCGCGCTGGAGGCTGCTGGCCGGCGCGACGACGCCCGCAGCTGGTTCGAGCGCGCCCACGAGCACGTCGAGAACACGGCCGAGCACCTGACCAGCGACGACCTGCGCGAGGTCTACCTGCGCGACGGCTTCTGCGTCGCCGCGATCCGCGAGGCTGCGGCGAGCTACGCCATCGGCCGCGATGCCATGCCCGCAGCCGAGCCGACCGACCGGCTGGGCGGGCTGACGCCGCGCGAGCTGGAGGTGCTCTCGCTGGTCGCCGCCGGCCGCACCAACCGCGAGATCTCCGACGAGCTCTACATCTCCGAGAAGACCGTCGCTCGCCACCTCACCAACATCTTCAACAAGATCGGCGCCGAATCCCGTACCCAGGCCGCCGCCTGGGCCTTCCGCAATGGATTGGCGTAGCGCGCGGCTCGCCGAGCCCCGGTTCCATGCTAGAAATTCGGTTGAGCATGGATCACCCGTGACTGTCTGGGATGGCTGATCCAACTGTAGGATCGCCGCGCCACGGGGCCGCATCCGGGCCAGAGTGACAACGCAATAGAACGAGAGAGCGCACCGAACATGATCGGAATACGCGCGAGCCGGATGGTTGATGTCGAGGGCCGGCAGGTGGTCGAGGACGCGGGCGTCATCGTCGATGGGGAGCGGATCGTCGCAGCCGGCAAGGCCAGCGCGCTGGAAGCGCCGCCGGACCTGGAATGGATCGATCTCGGGGACCAGACGCTGTTGCCCGGCTTCGTTGACGCCCACAGCCACATCACGATCAACCCGGGCCTGCGCGGGATCATCGGCCAGCTCGACGGCCTGAACGAACCGGCTGCCCGCCAGGTGCTGCGCGGCGCGCGCAACCTCAAGCTCGACCTGGCCTCGGGTGTCACCACGATGCGCATCGTCGGTGAGGTGCCCTATAACGACATCGTTGTGCGCGATGCGATTCGCGACGGATTCATCGTCGGCCCGCGCCTGCTGGTGAGCGGGCGCGCGATTACCTCATCGAATGGCCACGGCTCGCTGGTGCCAGAGTGGATCGTCGATGGGCCGGACGAGATGCGCCGGGCGGTCCGCCAGCAGCTGCGGATGGGCTGTGACTTCACCAAGCTGATCGTCACCGGGCGGCAGTACCGCGCCGATGCCACTGAGTACATCGGCTTCACGGCGGAGGAGATCGCCATCGCCATCGATGAGACCCACCGGGTGGGCAATAAGATCGGGGCGCACCTGCGAGCGGATCTCGACACCGGCCTGCGGCTGTGCCTGGAGCTGGGGCTGGATTTCACTGACCACGTCTTCCCGATCGACCAGGAGTCGATCGAGCTGTTCCTCGAGGCTGGCGCGACCGCGGTGCCGACCTACGCCGTCGGGCTCCAGACACGGGTGGACTGGGATGCCCTGCGCGGCCTCCCGATCGCTGACCGGCTAGCCTATCTGCGGGCAAGGGACGAGGAGCGTCTGAGCCAGGGCGACGCCGATTCCCGGCTGGCGGCGGAACGCGTGCGCTGGATCCGGGAGCGCGCAGCCGATGACTTCATGCGCTCGGTCAAGGCCGGCGTGCCATTCGCGCCGGGCACCGACGCGATGCACGGCCTGTTCGCCTACGAGCTCGAGATCTTCGTGCGCTGGGGGCTGGATCCGCTCGACGCGCTGGTCTCGGCCACGCTGGGCGGCGCGACGGCGCTGGGCATCGCGGACGAGACTGGCTCGCTGACTGCCGGCAAATCGGCCGACATCATCGCGATCGACGGCGACCCGCTGGCCGACATCACGACGCTGGGCAACGTCTCCTTCGTGATGGCACGTGGCCAGCGCCTTGACCCCGCCACGCTGATCGACCACGCGGAAGTCAGCGCGTGACATAACATCACCTTTCGATGATGTTGGCGCATGCCTGTAGGGGTGTGCGGCTGCCGGGACGGTGCATCTTCGAGCCGGGGACTACAGAGGCTGATGGCGGGTGCGGGGGATCCAGGCGCCGGAGCCGGGTAGTCCTCCGGGCCGCCGCCACCGCCGGCGATGAGCTGCTCGCAGAGGAAGCCGATGATGCAGCCGTCCTCGATGGCGTTGCGCACGGTGATGTCATTGAAATTGACCTCGGCGATGACTCGTGGCCCGCGACTACTGGAACCGCCTCGCCCACGAGATCCCCGAGGCGATGGAGCGCGCCTCGACCTACCACCGGCTCGACCGCATCCGCACGCCGCTGCTGATCCTTCACGGGGACCGCGATACCCGCGTGCCGCCGATCGAGTCCCAGCAGGTCGCCGAGAAGCTGACCGAGCTGGGCGTTGAGCACGAGTACGTCGTCTACCCGGGTGAAGGCTACGGTTTCCGCAAACGCGAGCACCGCGTGGATTGCTACACTCGCATCCTTCATTGGTTCAGATCCCACCTGAGCTGAAGGCGTGTGGGGAAGGTGAAGCTCCGGGGCCTGGGCATCCCCGGAGCCAACGCGGCGAAAGTCCGAGAGTTACTCCCAACCAATCGCGCGTGCTTGATGCTAACGGCGCGCGGTTGAGAACCCGATCGCGCGTCGATTGAGGTGCAGTCATCGAAGGCCCGCCAGCGGCGTGACGCGTTGAGCGGCGCCGCCGGGCTCGCCGGGAGCCCAGGCGGCCGGATCAATCGGGCAGAGACAAGCACTCAACCGGATCCCAACCACCGACGGCCAGCATGGTGATGTCGGACGACGACTCAACCAGACTGGCTGGGGGCAACCGTGCGCGTACTCGTCACCGGTTCCGCGGGCTTCATCGGATCGCATCTTTGCGAGCGGCTGATCGCCGACGGGCACGATGTGGTCGGCGTCGATTGCTTCACTGGCTACTACGACCGACGCGCGAAAGAAGCGAACCTGGCGCGGCTGCGCGATTGCGCGCGCTTCGAGCTGGTCGAAGCTGACCTGGCGAGCGCCCCGCTGGAACCGCTGCTCGAAGGCGTGGAGGTGATCTACCACCAGGCGGCCCAGCCGGGCGTGCGCGCCAGCTGGGGCGAGCACTTCGCTACCTACGCCCGCGACAACGTGCTGGCCACTCAGAGATTGCTCGAAGCCGTCAAGGAGCGGCCGCTGCGCAAGTTCGTCTACGCGTCGTCGTCCTCGGTCTATGGCGATGCCGAGGCCTACCCCACGAGCGAGTCGGCCCTCCCGCGGCCGGTGTCGCCTTATGGCGTGACGAAGCTGGCGGCCGAGCACCTGGTCCAGCTGTACTGGCGCAACTACGGCCTGCCGGCTGTCTCGCTGCGCTACTTCACGGTCTACGGCCCGCGCCAGCGGCCCGACATGGCGTTCCACCGCTTCATCCGCTGGGGGCTCGACGGCCAGCCGATCCAGATCTACGGCGACGGCGAGCAGACGCGCGACTTCACCTTCGTGGGTGACGTGGTGGCCGCCAACGTCGCCGCCGGCATGAGCCCGGTGTGCGGGCAAGTGTTCAACATCGGCGGTGGCACCCAGGCGAGCATCAATCAGGTGCTGGCGCTGATCTCGACGCTCCTGGAGCGGCCGCTCGACGTTCGCTACCTGGCGAGCGAGCGCGGCGACGTGCGCCATACCGCGGCGGATACCCGGCAGGCACGGGAGGTGTTGGGTTTCTGCCCGCGCACCGATCTCGCCGCCGGCCTGGAAGCCGAAGTCGGGTGGTTGATCGGCAACCGTATCTAACGCGAACGCGCAGGGAAAGGGGACCACGAAGCATGCAGGATATGAACCATCTGGCGGAGAGGGTAGCGCAACCGCCACGCGCGCGCGGCGACCTGGCCGTCTACGAGCTGGATGACGAGTTGGTCGTCCACGACCCCGACAATGGCCAGTCCTACGTCCTCAATGCGACCGGCCGCGTGATTTGGTCACTCTGCGATGGCGAGCGAACATGCGGGGCAATCGCCGAGGAGCTGTCGGTGGCGTTCGGCGTTGATACGGCTGTGGTGCTGCCTGATGTCGTCGCGCTCGTCGACGATCTGCGGCAGGCCTGCCTGCTCAACGACGATCCTTCTCATGAATTCAGCGATGCTGAAAGATCATGACAATATCTCAACCTTTGCTTCACGCGCACATCTAGGGTGACCGCATACGGTCCCTGTAAGGGCGCCACCACTGGTTCCGGAGCTTTCACCGGCATGGAGGTGACGGGCTGGTGGTAGGCGCCCGTCAGCGGCGTTTTACTGGATCGGGAGAGTGCGCGATGGGGAATGACGCTACGAGGGGCAGCCGGATAGACCGCAGGAAATTCGTGAAGGGGGCGATCGCCACCACCGGCGCGCTGGCCACCGCCAGCTACGTCAAGCCGGAGATGCGCGCGCTGGGGCTATCCCGGGCGCTGGCCGTCTCGCCTGGCGGCGGAGATCCGCCGACCGAGCCACCGACAGAGCCGCCAACTGAGCCACCGACAGAGCCGCCAACTGAGCCCCCAACCGAGCCGCCAACCGAGCCTCCGACCAGCCACTCGTGCAGCCTGAGCCTCAAAGTAACGGCCCAGGCCAAGGAGGGCGAAATCTACGGTCAGGTTTGCGTGACGAACGGTAGCGATGACGACGGGAGTTGCCTGATCTCGGAAGTCAACGTCCTCATCGAGCCGAAGAGGGCTACAGGTGGGTTCGGCGGCGGTTGCGGGAACCCCAGTAGGGTGCTGTTCACGGTAAGCAGCACCGGTGGCACGAATCCCCTGACTGCAGGCACGCTCATTCCGGGCCCGGTAGGCAAGAAGACGTGCTTCACGCTGAAGATCACGGATAGCAGAATCATGGATCACGTCAACGGAGACGACTACCGGGTGCACGTCGTCATCACCTACGGCCCGCATCACGTCCACGGCGATCGCAATACCCAGGCGTGCGCGACGGTCGAAGTCTGATCTGACGTTCGGCAACCTCGCCGAATGCCGGAGCGCGGCGGCACGCGAGTGGATCTGGCCATTCGTGTGCCGCCGCGGTGTATCTGAAGCGGGGACGACACTGGCGACTTCACTCCTCACGCTGCAAACCGAACGGCCTTGGCAGCCCGGATCCATGCCGAGCTCGGAGATCGAGATCCTCGGCTACCGCCTGCGGGTCATCGCGCCCGCGCAGGTGCTGGAACCGTTGCGGAACCGGCTCGCCACGCCGACCGGCCTGATCGACGCGGGCGATGCCGGGTACTCCGCGACGATCAGGGTCACGGAGGCGCGGCCCGGTCACTACCGGATCGAGCGGGACGGCGCGCATACCGTGGTGCTGCCGTCGTCATCGGCCGTTGGCTATCTGGAGTGGTTGATCCATGCCGTGGCAATCGGGCGGCTGCGGCGGTGCTACCTCATGCTCCATGCCGGGGCGGTCGCCCTGGGCGGTGCGGGCTTCGTCCTGTGCGCGGCATCCGGGAGCGGCAAAAGCACGCTCACCGCGGCGCTGGTCGCCAGCGGCTGCGCGTATCTCAGCGACGAGGTGGCTGCCATCGATCCACTGACGCTGCAGATGCACCCTTATCCGCGCAACCTCTGCGTCAAGGCCGGCAGCCTGACGGCGCTCGCGCCGTACTACCCCGAGCTGGCAGGCGCCGCGCCAGAGACGCGGGGCGATGGCGAAGCCGTCTGGTACCTCCGCCCGCCGGATGAGCGCTGGCAGCGAGATCCCGTGCCGGTGCGCCAGATCGTCTTTCCAAGGTATGAGCCGGGAGCCGCCACAGTGCTCGCGCCGCTCTCGCGCGGCCTGGCCCTGGAGCGCCTGGCGGCACAGTCCTTCACCGGCAGCGCGTTAGGCGCGCGCACGACGGGCACGCTGGCCCAGCTCGTCATGGATGCCGGCTGTTTCGAGCTGGTGGTTGGCTCGCTACCTGAGGGCGTCGCCGCCGTCCGGAGCCTGGCAGGCGGCTGAGCCGCTCCGGCTCAACCGGATCTTCACGCCGCCCCTACGATCCCTTCATGCCCCGCTCCTACTCTCTAATGCAGTGATGAAATCTTCCGCATGACCGAGTGCATCCGGCAGCTTGCCGGCCTGGAGGGCAGATGTATAACGCTGCTCGCGTGGAGCTCGCGCAGATCGAACTGAACCAGGCGTTCTGGTATCGCCTGGCGAAGCGGCTATTCGATCTGACCGGCGCGGCGCTCTTGCTGGTTTGCCTGTCGCCGGTGTTTCTGGTGTGCGCGCTGCTGGTGCGCTTCAGCTCGCCGGGGCCGATCCTCTTCCGGCAGCAGCGCGTCGGCGCGCGCGGCCGGGAGTTCACCTTTCTGAAGTTCCGCTCGATGCGCGTCGATGCCGACCCGGCATTGCACCGCGAGTACGTCGCGCGCTTCATCAACGGGGCGGCGGAGCAGCAGGCCGGCGCGAACGGCTCGATGTACAAGCTGGTCCACGACCCGCGCGTGACGCCTGTCGGGCGCTGGCTGCGGCGCACCAGCCTGGATGAGCTGCCGCAGCTGATCAACGTCCTGCGTGGAGAGATGAGCCTGGTCGGGCCGCGCCCGCCGATCCCGTATGAGCTGGAGCATTACCGGCCCGAGCACTTGCGGCGTTTGGCCGTCAAGCCGGGCATCACCGGGCTCTGGCAGATCAGCGGGCGCAGCCACACGACCTTTGAGGAGATGGTGGCGCTGGACCTGGAATACATCCAGCGCGCCTCGTTCATGACGGATCTCGGCATCTTGTTGCGCACCGTGCCGGTCGTGCTCGCTCAGCACGGCGTGCAGTAGGACCAGACCAGAGAAAGCAGGGGACATGGTCATCGAGCAATTCGCGCAACCGGGGGCAGTCAAAGTCGGCGTCGTCGGCTACGGCTACTGGGGGCCGAAGCTGGTCCGCAACTTCAGCGAGATCCCGCAGGCAGCGCTCTCCTGGGTGGTAGATCGCGATCCACAGCGTCTTGAGCGCGCCGTGATGAACTACCCCGGCACGCGCGCGACGACCGACTTCAACGAACTGCTGGCCTCGGATGTCGAGGCCGTCGTGATCGCCACGCCGATCCGCACGCACTACGCGCTGGCGAAGGCCGCGCTGCTGGCCGGCAAGCACGTGCTCGTCGAGAAGCCCTTGACTGCCAGCAGCGTCGAAGCTGAGGAACTGACTGGCATCGCCGAGGAGCGCGGCCTAACCCTCATGGTGGGCCACACTTTCGAGTACAACGAGGCGATTCGCAGGCTGCGGCGCATCGTTGCCAGCGGCGAGCTCGGCGACCTTTACTACATTGACGCCGCGCGCCTGAACCTCGGCCTGTTCCAGCCTGACATCAACGTGCTCTGGGATCTGGCGCCGCACGATCTCTCGATCCTGCTCTACGTGCTGGGCCTGGACCCGCTCGAAGTCAGCGCGCGGGGCAGCTCCAGCGTGCGGCCCGGCATCCATGACGTGGCCTACCTGGAGCTGCGCTTCCCGGGCAATCTGCTGGCGCACATGCATTTCAGCTGGCTCGATCCCTGCAAGGTGCGGCGCATCACGATCGTCGGCAGCAAGAAGATGGTCGTCTGCAATGACCTCTCGGAGACCGAGAAAATCCGCATCTATGACAAGGGCGTCGAGTGCCCGTTCGAGACCGACCAGTTCGAGGAATTCCACCTGCAGTACCGCTACGGCGGGGTCAGCATTCCGCACGTGCCAGTCACCGAGCCGCTGCGCGTCCAGTGCGAGCACTTCCTCAGCTGCATCCGCACCGGGGAACGGCCGCAGAGCGACGGGCGGGTCGGGGCCAAAGTGGTCCGCATCCTCGAGCAGGCCGACCGGTCGCTGCACAACGGCGGTGAGCGCTACCTCACTGCCGGCGCCTGGACGGCCGATGGACTGGAACTCCATGCCGTCGCCGGGTAGCCCGGCGGCGCGCGACAAGCGTTGGGATTCGTGATGGCGACAGAGGTGCTGCTGCCCAAGCTGGGCATGAACATGGAATCCGCCACGATCTTGAGCTGGCGGGTGCAGGAAGGCGATACCGTCGCCGTGGGCGATGTGCTGGCCGAAGTCGAGACCGACAAGGCCGTCATCGAGCTGGAGGCGGAGGCCGCCGGGGTGTTGCGCCAGCGGCTGGCCGACGAGGGCGAGGTGATCGCCGTCAACGCGCTGATCGCCGTGATCGGCGCGGCCGATGAGGACATCACCGAGCTCCTCGAGCGTGCCAGGAGCGCGCCCGCCGAGGCGCACGTGGCGCGCGCCTACCAGGCCTGGAACGGGCCAGCCACGCTGAGCGGTGACAACGGCCGCCAGCCGGCACGACAGGCCCCATCCGCCAACGGAAGCGCCAAGCTGGACCCGGACGCGATCCGCGCGCGGCTGGCGCAGCGCGGGATCCTGCGCGGCGCGGAGCAACGCGAGACAGCGCGCACGCGCCTGGTGATCTACGGCGGCGGGCTCGGCGCCCGGCAGCTGCTGGAGATCACCCGCCAGCTCGACGATATCGAGGTCGTCGGTCTGATCGACGACAATCCGGACCTGCTCGGCACGGCGCCGGGCGGCATCGAAGTCCTCGGAGGCTTTGCGGCGCTGGCCGACCTTGCCGGGCGCGGCGAGATCGACGCGGTCGCCCTCTCGTTCCATTCGGAGGTGCGCCGCAAGGTGCACCGGCGCATCCGCGAGCACCTGGACATCCGCATCCTG
>DATGQR010000057.1:0-4056 GCA_035304105.1 Thermomicrobiales bacterium
AGATCTACGCCTTCACCCGCACGCTGGGCGACGACCGCCTGCTTGTCATCCTCAACTTCAGCTCAAATCAGCCCGTCTTCAACCTCCCGGAGGAGGTGCCGGCCGAGGAAGGCGAGCTGTTGATCGCCAATTACGCGGTAGAGGAAGGCGTCGACTTCCGCGAGTTCCCACTCCGCCCATGGGAAGCCCGCGTCTACAGGCTGGCCCCACCAGGTTGAGCCGGCACTGGACCGGGAGGTCACGGGGACGGCCGGTAGAAGCGCGCGTAGAACCCGGGATCCAAATTGTGCGCCTGGTACGCGACCAGCGTGCGAAACGGCCCGCTGAGCCCCGGGAAACGGCCATAGCGCTCGTAAATGCGCAGGTCGCAGCGATCGGCCTCGTCGGAATAGCCGGGGATGCTCTGCCGGACGGCCTCAGGCTCGCGCCAGGCCGTGGCGACAGTATCAGCGCGCAGCGAACCGCCGCCGGGCGAGAATCTGTAATCGACGTAGGCGCGCACCGCCGCGCTCATACTCGGTTAGTAGGGCGGACAGAAGGGCTTCAGCAACGCCGCCCCGTCCACTTCTAGCCCGACCGGCGTCGGCACCGGCATGTCGCGCCGCAGCAGCCGCATCAGACCGGCCACCGGGCGTCTCGCGCCGATCGTGCGCGAGAGCAGCGGCGCCTCCATCCGGAAGCGCAGGGCCTGCGGCCAGGCACACGAGGACGGCCGCGATCAACAGCATGCGCTGCATCGAAGAGATCACCGGGCGAAGCGGCGACGCGGGACGAGATGACATCTCGACCTCCTCGGATTGTGGGAAACCCTGCGTCGATAATATGGAGGTCGCAGCCATCACTCAATCACCCGCGTCAGGCACTCAGCGACCTTCGACGTCATCGAAGAATTCCCGCAGCGTCGCGTTGTAGAGTTCCGGCCGCTCGGCGCAAGCCAGGTGACCGGCATTCTCGATGATGACCAACCGGCTGCCGGGAATCGCGGCGTGCAGCTCGCGGGCGCGCTCCGATGGGGTGATCTGATCGTGGTCACCAGCGATGACCAGCGTCGGGACGCTGACGGTGGCGTGGACGTCGCGAGTGTCGGCGTTCGCCAGCGCGATCGCCGCCATGCGGTATCCCGGCGGCCGGATCTCGGCCAGCACCGACTCGACCTCGGCCACCAGCTCCGCCGGGGCAGCCGACGTCAACAGGCATGCACCCGATGGCTGGCTAGCTGGGCTGGCGTCATCGTTTCCAGCGCCGCCAGGCGCGCCCGCAGCGCGGCCTCGCGCTCCTCCGCCGGCCGCGACCCGCCCCCGGCAGAAGTATCGGAGAGGGTCAGCGAGCGAAAGCGCTCCCGGTAGCCGCGGTAAAGCTCCTGGACCAGCACCCCGCCCCACGACTGCCCCACGATGTGCGCCCGCTCGATCCCCAGCGCATCCAGAAAGCCGGCCGCGGTCCGAGCGTAGTCGGCCATTGTCCAGTCGGCGCTGTCGGGGTCGTCAGAGCCGCCGTAGCCCGGCGCGTCCCAGGCCGTCACCCGGAAGCTGTCGGACAGCCTTTCGAGCTGATAGCGCCAGAGCCGGGTATTACCGCCGATGCCGTGGAACAGCGCCACGTCCGGTCCCGCCCCGCGCTGATCGTAGTGGATGTTCAGGCCCTCGACGTCGACTGATGGCATGGGGTTCCCCCGTCCAATCACTCGGTCAACCCGGCAAGCGTGATGCTCTGGCGACCATTCCCCTGGCGCGTTGGCGTCAATCTAGCCTGTGGGGAGCGATGTGACCATAACCTCGGCCCGGCTGCACGCCAGCCGCGAGCGCCAGGCGCTCTGGTGAGGGCAGAAGCTCCACGGGCTTACGCAGTGAGAGCTGCGATGACTACGTAATACCCCCGATGGACATGGCGAGATTCGTGCGTATGATGAGCACATCGGGTTTCGTGTTCGATCAGTCGAGCGGGGCGGCAGGGCCGCCCCGCTTACATGGCTCGCCGGGCGGTCGCAGGTCGCGAATCAGCGCGCTCCGGAGCGAGTTCCCTGGCGATCCCGATGCATGCGAGAGGAGGCAAGCGACACGCACCCCTGAAGCACCGTTCGTTGCGCTGATCATGGTTGAGCAACGCAAGAGAGGCAGCGGCGATGTCAACGGCGTTCCAGCAAACCCACCAGACGCTCGAGCGATATCTGCAGGATCTCCCGACTCACGGCGATTTCGCCGCGCACTTCAGTGATGATGTGGTGGTGAGCTTCGAAGGCGGGGACCAGCGCGTCGAAGGGCGCGAGGCGGCGCGCCAGTTGATCGAGGCCGCGCACGCGTTGGGGGAAATCAAGCTCCGCAGCTTCTTCACCGGAGAAGACCACGCGACCATCGAGGCGACCTTCATCCGCCGCGATCGCACGGCGGTTCCATACGCTGCCATCTATGACCTCGACGGTGACAAGATCACGGCGCTGCGGCTGTACATGACCGGCGCCATCGACTAGCGCGCTTGCCGGACGGCAAGGCCGGCGCGGCACGTTCGAAGAGCGCCCGCGGCCCTGGGAGCGGTGCCCCCGAACCCAGGCATTGCGGTCCACGATGATCCACGAGATCGATCGCCCGGGCGAATGCCGGAATGATCCGAGAGCCTGTATTCGTGTTTGACGCTGTAGACGAAGGGGAACGACCGATGTCGATGTCCGAGACGGCGACCGTGTCGATGTCCGATGCTGCGATGGCGTTCTTCGATGCCTGCGAGTCCGGCCAGGGCTGGGACGGCTGCAAGACCTGGTGCCGCGATGGTGCGACCTTCGCCTGCCAGGCCGACGCGCTCGCCGGGATCACGACGCTCGAGGCCTATACTGAGTGGATGAAGGGGTTGTTCACCCCGGTCCCCGATATGACCTATGAGATCAAAGCGTTCGCGACCGACGCGGAGCGCAACTCGGTTTCCGTGTACGGCGTCGTCCACGGCACGCAGACGGGCGAGGGCGGGCCGGTTCCACCGACTGGCAACCGCGTAGCCGTCGACTACGTCTACGTCATGGAGTTCGACGGCGACAAGATCCGGCACATGACCAAGATCTGGAACGACGGGCATACGCTGAAGCAGCTGGGCTGGGCGTAGTTCGCGAGCCATCAGCCAGAATATCCACAGCGCGAGTACTCATCGCGGCCGGCCGCGCAGCTCTGCGGCGAAAGCTTCAGCGTGCGGATCCCGGCTAGCGCGCCTCAGCCCCGAGAAGCAGCAGCCGGCGCATGGCCTCCGCGTAGATCGCTGTGCCCTCGATCAGGCTGTCGACGGCGATGCGCTCGTCCGGCTTGTGGGAAAGCTGCTCGTTGCCAGGGCCGAGCAGCACGGTCGGGATGCCGGCGCGGGTGACGAGGTGCGAGGCATCGGTGCAGGCCGCCTTGTAGCCGATCTGCGGCTCGCGGCCGAGAATCGCCCGCACGGCGACCAGCGCGGCCTGGACGACCGGCTCGCTCGGCTCGATGACGAACGGGTCCCAGCAACCGGGGCGGATCTCGCCGTCGACCTGAATGCCGGGGTGGTTCTGCAGGGCGCGCTCGATTGCCATCTGCGTCTCCAGCACGACGTTGTTCTCCGTCTCTCCGGGCAGCATGCGGCGGTCGATCGTGAAGCTGCAGCGGTCGGGGATGACGTTGACCGTGCGCCCGCCCTGAATCGTCGTGACTGAGATGCTCGGCGCGGGGATCTCGAAGCGCTCGTCGCGCAACGTGAACTCGAGCGCGTCGAGCTCGGCGATGATCGCCGCCGCGGCGCTGACGGCGTTCGCGCCCAGCCAGGGCCGCCCGGCGTGCGACGCCTGGCCGCTCACCACCACATCCATCCAGCGCAGGCCGCGGTTACCCAACTCGACGCGGTTGCTGGTCGGCTCGGTGCAGATCGCGAAGGCGGCACCCTCGCAGTAGCCCTGCTCGATCAGGTGCAACGTGCCCCACTCGCTGCCGGTTTCCTCGTCGGCCACCGCCTGGAAGACGATCTCGCCGGCAAACGGGGTGCCGGCGCGCTTCAGCTCAACCATTGCCATCAGCATCGCCGCCACGCCGGACTTCATGTCGCAGGTGCCGC
>DATGQR010000058.1:0-2448 GCA_035304105.1 Thermomicrobiales bacterium
GGGGCGAAGTCCAGCGGCGGTTCCGGCGAGGGCTCGCCTTCCGGGAGGAAGACGATCTCGCCGGTGGGTTCCTCGTCCGGGTCAGGCTGCGGCGCGGGGCGTTCGGGCAGGAATTCGAGCTTCTCGAACTCCTCTGCCGGCGGTATCTTGCGGTCGTCGATCGATTCGGACATTATCGTTGGCGCTCCCAAACTTGCCAGTCTCACGCGTATCATACGGCGGCTCCGGGGGCGCCGCTGTTGCCTGGTTTACAGGCATGGCGGAGGGGCACGGCTTGACGGCGGCTGGCGGGACTGATTGAATCCAGATAAGTGAATGTTCCGAGGGAGCAACGGGGGCTCGGGGGGAGCCGGGCTGAGAGGGTAGCCGATCCGCTACCGACCGTTTGGGACCTGACCTGGGTAATGCCAGCGTAGGGATGTGATGATCTGGCCGGCGCGATATCGCCGGTCGGTCTCGGAAAGGTATGCATCGTCACGCTGGTCAGTCGACCAGCGTTTCTTGTTTCGTCATGGACACGACCGACGCTTCGCAATCGACGGCGCTGCGCCAGCTGCACGGGGTGACCGGCCCGCTGGCCGTGGCGAACCTGCGCGTCAGCTTCGACGGCGTGCCGGCCATCCGCAACGTCGACCTGACGGTCGGGCGCGGGGAGTTCGTGGCGCTGCTGGGGCCGTCCGGTTGCGGGAAGAGCACGCTGCTCAACGCGATCGCAGGGCTGGTCGAGCCGGAGGAAGGACATGTCCGGCTGGGCGGCGAGATCGTCCACCGGCGACTGGGGATGGTGGCCTACATGCCGCAGCGCGACGCTCTGCTGCCCTGGCGCACGGTGCTGGAGAATGCGACGCTGGCGGCCGAGGTGGCGGGTCAGGACCGCGCGGCCGCCCGGGAGCGCGCCCGCGAGCTGCTGCCGCGCTTCGGGCTGGAGGGCTATGGTGACCACCTCCCGGCCGCGCTCTCCGGCGGTATGCGCCAGCGCGCCGCCTTCCTGCGGACGGTGCTGGCTGAGCGCGAGATCATGCTGCTGGACGAGCCCTTCGGCGCGCTTGACGCCCTGACGCGCCGCTCGATGCAGGAGTGGCTGCTCGACCTCTGGAACGATCTGGGCCGGACGATCCTGATGGTCACCCACGACGTCGAGGAGGCGCTGCTGCTGGCGGACCGGGTGGCCGTGATGACGGCCCGGCCGGGGACGATCAAGCGCGTCGAGGCGGTCAACCTGCCGCGGCCACGCAGTGCCGGGATGATCGCCGAGCCGGCGCTGATCGAGCAGAAGATTGGCGTCCTGGCGGCGCTGCGCGAAGAAATGCCGGCATTTGGAGGCGCGTGGTGATCGAGCTCGCGCGCCGCGATGCCATGGCCCGGGAGCGGGCGCCACGCCGCTGGTGGAATCCCCGCTCGCTGGTCGGCTGGCTGGTCCCGCTGGCGCTGCTGGCGCTGACGATCGGCATCTGGGAAGCCTGGGTGCGGATCGCCGACACGCCGGCCTGGTTCATGCCCGCGCCCAGCGCGGTCGCCGAAGAGGCCTACCACTCCCGCCAGCTGCTCTGGGAGCACACCTGGACGACGCTCCAGGAGGTGCTGCTCGGCTACGCGATCGCCCTGGTCGTGGGGATCGCGACGGCCCTGCTGATCGCTTTCTCGCCGGTGATCGAGCGCACGGTCTACCCGCTGATCGTGGCCAGCCAGGCGATCCCGATCATCGCGCTGGCGCCGATCCTGCTGATCTGGTTCGGCTTCGGGATGACTCCGAAGATCATCGTCGTGGTGCTGCTCTGCTACTTCCCGATCGCCGTCAACATGGCCGACGGCCTGCGCGCGGCCGACCGCGACGCGTTGAACCTGCTGCGCAGCATGGGCGCGAGCCGCTGGCAGCTGATGCGGCTGGTGCGGATCCCCTCGTCGCTGCCCTACCTGATGTCCGGCGCGCGGATCGCCGCGGCCGTCTCGGTCATCGGCGCGATTGTCGGCGAGTGGGTGGGGGCGTCCTCCGGGCTGGGGTACTTGATGACGCGGGCGGCCTCGCAGTTCCTGACGGCGCGGCTCTTCGCGGCGGTCGCGATCTCGGCGGTGATCGGTATCGTCATGTTCGTGATCGTCGCCCTGATCGGCCGCTGGCTGACGCCGTGGGATGTGAGGGACTAGGAATGAGTTTGTAGGTCGTAGCTTGTAGGTTGTAGGGAAGAAGCCCTCACCCCCCAGCCGCGGCCCGGAGGGTACCTGGGAAAGGGGTGTCCTCTGGGCCGCGGCTGGGGGGTGAGGGGCCGCTCGGGAGGGAACGTGCTGATGAGACACCGAAGCCTTTGGATAATCGCGCTGTTGCTGCTGGTGGTGACACCGGTGGCGGTGGCGTGTGGGGATGATGATGACGATGGCGGCGGGGAGCCGGTGCCGGTGAGCGTGGCGCTGGACTGGTTTCCGTGGGCGCAGCACGCGCCGCTCTACCTG
>DATGQR010000059.1:0-15011 GCA_035304105.1 Thermomicrobiales bacterium
GATCTTCTCCAGCTTCGGCGATTCGAGGACGTGATCGACGACGCCATACTCAACGGCCTGCTCGGCCGTCAGATAGCGGTCGCGCTCGGTGTCGGCCTTGACGCGCTCGAATGTCTGACCGGTGTGGAAGGCCATAATCTCGATCATCCGGCGGTTCAGGCGCATCGTCTCCTCCGCCTGCACCTCGATGTCCGGCGCCGTGCCGCGGAAGCCGGCCGAGCTCTGGTGCAACAGCACGCGCGAGTTCGGCAGCGCATAGCGCTTGCCCGGCGTGCCGGCCATCAGCAGGACGGCGCCCATGCTGGCCGTCAGACCACAGGCGTAGGTGCGCACGTCGGCGTTGATCGCCTGCATCGTGTCGTAGATGAACAGCCCGTGATAGACGCTGCCGCCCGGCGAGTCGATGTAGAGCATGATGTCCTGGTCCGGGTTCTCATGATCCAGGAACAGCAGCTGGGCACTGATCAAGTTGGCAATCTGGTCGTCAATCGGCGTGCCGAGCATAATGATGCGGTCCTTCAGCAGGCGCGAGTAGATGTCATACGCGCGCTCTCCGCGGTTGGTGCTCTCGACGACCATCGGGATAAGGTTTCGGGGGTCAGGCCCTCGGGAAAACCATTCCATCGTATCCACTTCTCCTTACGTTAGCGATATTCTACCGGCCCCGATCGACGGGCCCGGCTGTACAACGACGTGGCTACGTACTAACTACTTTACGCGTCGTTCTCGGTTGCGTCGGCTTCGTCGTCGCCCGCCTCGTCCGCATCGGCGTCCTCGGCGTCGTCGACGGCCTCCGCCTCACTGGTCGCTTCCGCCTCGGCAGGCTCGGCCTCTGCGTCGGCGCCATCGTCGCCATCCTCCGACGCTGCCGCCTCGTCCGCCTCAACTTCAGCTTCGTCCTCGGCCACTGGACCAGCCGCAAGCTCGGCGCCCTCTGCCGCCTCGCCTTCAGCGACCTCGGCCTCTTCGGCTTCTTCTTCCACGACCGGCGGCGCTTCATCCGCCGCCAGCAGCTCGGCTCCAGGGCCGGTGATCGCGCCCTGGCCGCCGGTCGCCAGGTTGATGACCATCTCCATCAGCTTGCGGTCGTGGACCTCGTTCTCGAGCATGCCACGGAAGTATTCGGAGCGGTACAGGCTGCGCAGCTGCTCCGGATTCGGGCGGCCGACGACCAGCTTCTCAATCTCGGCTTCGATGTCTTCCTCGGTGACCTCCAGGCCCTCGGCCTTCGCCACCTCCTGGAGCACCAGCGTATTACGCACCCGCTGTTCGGCCGCTTCGCGCATATCATCGCGCAGCTCGGCCTCGGTCTGGCCGTTCGATTCCAGGTACTCGCCGAAGTCAATGCCCTGCTGAGCCAGGCGCGTCCGCAGCTGGGTGACCTGGTCGTCGAGCTCCGACTCGATCAGCGTGTCCGGCACCTGCACTTCGGACACTTCCACGAACTTCTCGATGATCTCGTTGAACACCTCAGTGCGCGCTTCCTGAGCCTTGCGGCGCAGGACGTCCTCGGCGACCGCCTCGCGAAGCTCTTCGACGGTCTCGAACTCGCCGACGCTCTTGGCGAACTCGTCGTTCAACTCGGGGATGTCGCGCGTCTTGATCTGCTTGAGCGTGATGACGTAGCGCAGCGTCTTGCCGCGCATCGACGGGCGCACCGTCTCGTCATCTTCTTCGAACGCCAACGTCAGCTCCGACTGCGTGCCGGGCATCATCATCTTGAGCGCCTCGTTGAGCGAGTCGAAGAGGTTGCTCTCACCGAGCACGAAGACGGCGTCGGTGGCTGGCGGCTGGAAGTGCTCGTCGCCCTCGAAGACCTCGAGGTCGACGATGACCTGGTCGCCGTCCTGCGGCTGGCGCGGCGTCTCGACGTCGACCCACTCGGCGCGGTTCTTGAGCAGCGCCTGGAGCTCTTCTTCGACTTCCTCATCGGTGATGTCAACCTCGCGCGGCTCGACCCGGACGGACTTGTAGTCGCCCAGCTCGACCTTCGGGAAGACCTCGACCACGACTTTGAAGGCGATCGGCTCCTCGTTGTAGATGTCGACCTTCGGCTCGCTGATGGGATTGAGATCCTGCTCTTCGAGCGCCTTCTGATAGAGCTCGTCCATCATCGAGCGGCCCGCCTCGGCGACGATCGCCTCGCGGCCGATCATGCGCTCGATGATGTGCCGCGGCGCCTTGCCCTTGCGGAAGCCGGGGATCGTGGCGTCGCGCGTCACTTCACGCATCGTGCGGTTGACGGCTGCTTCAAACTCTTCCGGGTCGGCCGCGATATCGATAGCGACCACACTCTTCGGTAACCGGTCAACCGTAACTTTCACCAGTGCTTACCTCGACTGTTTCAACCCAAGAACGACAGCAGGAGTATAGCAAGTACGCCCATCTCCTCGCCGCCGTACCGCCGAAAACGTGACCCCAGGAGCTCCAATTCCCAGTTGGTAGAATCCCCACCAGACAGCCGCCGCGACGACCTCGCCGGCCACGCCGCCGGGTGGCGTGCGCGGACCTTCGCCGTCCAGCGCCCCGCTCGAACCGGCGCTGGCACGGTCAAACTCCCGCGGCCCGAGTCGAAATCACGCACTGGCAAGAAGCGCATGAGCAACACACCCGTCGACATCGAACATGAAACCTTCGCGGACTTCATGCGGCGCGCCCGGATCGAGGACTGCGAGCTGGTCCCCTGGGGCTCGAACTACACCTTCGCCGTACTGCTCAGCGACCCGGCCGGCGAGCACGACGAGTCTCTGGCGATCTATAAGCCGGTCGCTGGCGAGATCCCGCTCTGGGACTTCCCGGGCTCAACGCTCTACCGCCGCGAGTACGCCGCCTTCCTCGTCGCCCGCCGCTTGGGCTGGGACTTCATCCCGACGACGATCATCCGCGATGGGCCACACGGCATCGGGTCGGTCCAGCGCTATATCGAGCCGGAGCCGGACGCGCATTACTACACGTTTCGCGACGAGCACGTCGAAGAGCTCAAGCGCATCGCGCTCTTTGACATCATTACGAATAACGCCGACCGCAAGGCCGGCCACACGCTGCGGTCCGCTAAGGATCGGCGCATCTGGGGCATCGACCACGGCCTGACCTTCAACGTCGAGCCAAAGCTGCGCACCGTGATCTGGGATTTTCAGCTGGAGCCGATCTGCGAGGATCTACTGGCCGACATTCGCCGCGTGGCGGCCGACGACGAATTGGCCTGCGAGCTGGGCGAGTACCTCACCCGCCACGAGGTGCGCGCCTTCCAGCGCCGCGCCGAGCGGCTGGCCGAGGAGGGCGTCTTCCCGCCGCTCACCTCCCGCCGCAGCATTCCCTGGGGCTGGTAGCCGGCTCAACTCAGCGCGCCGGCCTCGCGCAGCATTGCCAGCGTCTCGTCCAGCGGCAGGGCATGGCGCACGTTGCCATCGCGCCCTTCGACCGTGGTGGCCGCGAAGAGCGCGTTGACGACCGCCTCCTCGCTCGCCTCGACGACCGCCTGGAAGAGCCCGTCGATCACTTGCCCATCTTCGACGATGTGGCGCAGGGTGAGAACATTCTCCTCCGGCTCGTGAGGGATGCGCTGCGCCGTCGAGAAGGCGATCATGAAGTCGCCGCTGCCGTGGCCGGCAATCGAGCCGGTGCGCGCCAGGCCAAGCGGCGCGCGGCGCGCCATCCGCCGCAGCGCACGGTCCAGCACCGGCGCGTCAGTGGCGATGATCACCATGATCGAGCCGGACTCGACGACGTCGGGCACCGGCTTCCAGTCGCGCAGCCGGTAGCCGACCGGCACCCCGGCGATGTGCAGCTGGTCGCGCCGCCCGAAGTTGCCCAGCACCAGCACGCCGACGGTGTAGCCGCCCGCGCTCTCAGGCAGCACCCGCGAGGCCGTCCCCACGCCGCCTTTGAAGCCGTAGAGCACCATCCCGGCTCCAGCCCCGACGGCGCCCTCGGCCACCGAGCCGTCGACGGCCGTCTCGATCGCCGCCAGGACGTGCTCCTGGCGTACCGGGCGGCCCTGGAGGTCACTCAGCGTGCCGTCATTGCACTCACCGACGACTGGGTTGAACGACGAGGTCGTCACACCGATATCCGGGTTCTCGCGCACCGCGTGCTCCACCAGCCCATCGGCGACGATCCCAACATTCAGCGTACCGGTCAGCGCGATCGGGCTCTCGATGACGCCCAGCTCGTCGATCTGAGCCAGCCCGACGCTCTTCCCGTAGCCGTTCATCACGAAGGTCGCGGCGGGCACCTTTTCCCGGAACAGGTTGCCGTCATGCGGCAGGATGACCGTCACACCGGTGCGGAACGGCCCCGAACCCCGGCGCAGTTCACCCTCACCCGACACCACCGTCACATGCCCGACGGCGACACCCGCCACATCAATGATCGCATTGTTCGGCCCCGGCGACAGCGTTCCCAACCGCAGCCCAACATCCCGCGCCCGTGGCCTCGCCGTCGTCGTCATTGCTCCCCGATCCATCCCAGTCCGCCGTCAACCCCAACGCCGGCCAGTCTACCCCGCATCTACCCACACGCCGCCTAAGCCACCGCCGGAGTCCAGCAAGCACGTGCCCGATCCCAACTCTTGGTCCTTCCCTGTTCCCTCGTCCCTACTCAGAACATCGACCCACGCCGTCGCAGGTTCTGATAGCGCACGGCCCGGCGGTCGGCGAATAGCCAGACGAGGAACATACCGGCGATGAAGCCGCCGATATGCGCGAAGAACGCCGTCCCGCCTTCGACCTGCTGGTCCAGGGTCAGCAGCGAGGCATAGCCGCTCATCGCCTGAATGAGGAACCAGAAGCCGATCACGATGACAGCCGGCATGCGGAAGATGATCGGGATAAAGACGAACAGCGTCGCCACCCGCACCATGCCGCGCGGGAACAGCATCAGGTAAGCGCCCATGACCCCGGAAATCGCGCCGCTGGCTCCGATGATCGGCACCATCGAGTCGCGGTCGATCATCACCTGCGCCAGACCGGCGACGATCCCGCAAAGCAGGTAGAAGATCAGGAAGCGGCCGTGGCCCATCACGTCTTCGATGTTGTCTCCGAAGATCCAGAGAAACAGCATGTTGCCGCCGATGTGCAGGAAGCCGCCATGCAGAAACATCGAGGTGATCAACGTGATCAGTACCGGGAAGTCGATCAGCGGCGGGATGTCTTCGAGCCGGGTGATCTCATACGGCACGACGCCATAGGCATGGACGAAGCGCGTCAACTCGGCCTGGTCGAGCGTCAGCTGATAGATGAACGTGCCGATATTCGCGAGCAGCAACAGGATGACGATGAGATGCACCCGGCGGATGCCGGTGTCGTCATCGCCGATCGGGATCATCGAGCCGCCGATCATTAGGCGGCGGACCGGTTGAATACTCCGCCCAGGCGAGACTTCAGCTGGTCGCGAAACTCACGTCCTGACCCGGGGGCGAAAAGCAGGCCGAGGAGCAAACCGATTGTGAAGAACTTCGCTCCGGCCCGGAGTCGGCCAAGCATCATGCCCTCCTTGCGCTGGTGGTGGCGGGCGCCGCCGCTCGCCGCTTAGCCTTCTTGCGGGCGCTCGGGGCGCTCCTCTTGCAACTGGTCTGTCTCATCGGCGGCCGCTCGGGCCGCGGCCTCGTCGAGCAGCTGATCGGCGCCAGCGTCTTCCGCCTCGGCGCGCATGCGCTCCTCCGCTTCCTCGGCCACGGCGGCCAGCGAATCGGCGGCTTCTTCGGCGGTCATCTCCGGCTGCTCGCCAAGCTGCACCGGCAGCGGCGAGCGGTCGACCAGCTCGGTGACGCGCGCCCGCGTGGATTCGACCACGCCACCAGCGCCGGCCTTCTCGCGCAGCTGCTCGGTCTTGGCCGTGGCGGCCTCGCGCAATTCGCTGGCGCGCGCCTTGAGCTGCTCGACGTGCATTTCGTCCATCCGCGCGCGCCAGCGCTCGCGAGTCTCGGCGCCAGCGCGCGGCGCGAAAGCCAGCGTGCCGAGCGCGCCAGCGACCGCGCCAATCACTACCCCTGCCATGAACGCGAAATCGTGTCGACTTTCCTCGCGCTTGATCATCGTCGTGCTCCTTTTGTGGCCCTCTCGCATGAGGAAATTGTCCGCTCGGCTCTTCGCCGATAACGAAGTCATGTGGTAACTGCTCAACATCCTAACAGGATTTTGAAGGCCTCCCCATGTGTTAGGATCGCGCTGGAAAAGGGAATCATGCAGGGAGCAACACGAGCCCCATGAATCTTCACGAATATCAGGCCGCCGGGCTGATGGCAGAGCAAGGAATCCCAACGAATCCGGGAATCGTTGCGACTACACCCAGCCAGGCGGCCGATGCATTTGATGAGCTAGCAGGCCCGGGCGGGCTGGTCGCGGTCAAAGCCCAGGTCCACACCGGCGGGCGCGGCAAGGCCGGAGGCATCAAGCTGGCGCGCTCTGCTGACGAGGCCCGCGACGCCGCCGAGGCCATCCTTGGCATGGACATCAACGGCCACATCGTCCGCAAAGTGCTGATCGCTCCTGGCGTCGACATCCAGCGCGAGTACTACCTCGGCGCGATCCTCGACCGCTCGGCGCGCGGCATCACGATCATGGCCAGTGCCGAGGGCGGCGTCGACATTGAGGAGGTCGCCGCGCGCTCCCCGGAGAAGATCGTGCGAGTCACTGCCGATCGACAGCTCGGGCTGCTGGACTATCAGATCCGCGAGGTCGCCTTTGGACTGGGTATCGAGCCGCAGCTCATGTCCGGCTTCAACTCTGTCCTGCGCTCGCTCTATGACACCTACGTCCGCAACGGCGCGACCCTGGCCGAGATCAACCCGCTGGTCCTCACCAGCGACGACCACTGGCTGGCGCTCGACTCCAAGATGACGATCGACGACAACATCCTGCCCTACCGCCCGGACCTCGAGGAGCTGCGCGACATCGAGGCCGAGGACGCGACCGAGCTGAAGGCGCGCGCCAACGGCATCTCCTTCGTCAAGCTCGACGGAGACATCGGCTGCGTCGTCAACGGCGCCGGACTGGCGATGGCGACGATGGACGCGATCAAGCTGTTCGGCGGCGAACCCGCCAACTTCCTGGATGTCGGCGGCGGCGCGACGGCTGACCAGGTCGCGCTCGCGCTCGAGCTCGTGCTGGCCGATGAGGCGGTCAAGGCCATCCTCTTCAACATCTTCGGCGGCATCACTCGCGCAGACCTTGTGGCCGAAGGCATCGTCGAAGCGCGCAAGCGGGTCGACGTACGCGTGCCGATGGTGATTCGGCTAGTCGGCACCAACCAGGAAGAAGGCCGCCGGATCCTGGCCGAGGCCGGGCTCAATACCGTCGAGACGATGTCCGAGGCGGCGCAGGCCGTCGTGGCGGCCGCGTCCGGCCAGGCGGGCTAGTTTGATTAGGGTAGGGGCACAACGTTGAGCATTCTCGTCAATCGTGACACGCGCGTGCTGGTCCAGGGCATCACCGGCCGCGAAGGCACGTTCCACACCGGCCAGATGGTCGAATACGGCACCAACGTCGTCGCCGGCGTCACGCCCGGGCGCGGCGGCTCGGCGGTGCATGGCGTGCCGGTCTTCAATACCGTCAAGGAAGCGGTCGGCGAGAGCGGCGCCAACACCTCGATCATCTACGTCCCGGCGCGCTTCGCCCCGGACGCCATCCTGGAAGCGGCCGACGCCGGCATCGAGCTGATCATTTGCATCACCGAGAACATCCCGGTCAACGAGATGATCAAGGTGCGCGACCACGTCGTCAACACCGGCAGCCGCCTGATCGGCCCCAACTGCCCCGGCGTCATCACGCCCGGCGAGGCCAAGGTCGGGATCATGCCGGCCTACATCCACGAGCGCGGCCGCGTCGGCCTCGTCTCGCGCTCCGGTACGCTGACCTACGAGGTCGTCTGGGCATTGACCGAGGCGGGCCTGGGCCAGACCACCGCCGTCGGCATCGGCGGCGACCCGATCAACGGCACCTCCTTCATCGACGTCCTGGAACTCTTCGAGCAGGATGACGAGACCGAGGGCATCGTTCTCTTGGGCGAGATCGGCGGCACCGACGAAGAGCAGGCCGCGGCCTACATCGCCGAGCACGTCACCAAGCCGGTGGCGTCGTTCATCGCCGGCCAGACCGCCCCGCCCGGCAAGCGCATGGGCCATGCCGGGGCGATCATCTCCGGCGGCGCAGGCACGGCCGCCAGCAAGATCGCCGCGCTGGAAGCCGCTGGTGTGCGCGTCGCCGACCGCCCCTCAGCCGTCGCCGCCATCATGAAGGAACTGCTGGCCTAGCCACCCTGCGGTCGCTGTTCACCGGATCCACCATCACGTCTTGCCACCGATGCCGGTTGCAGTTTCCTGCCTGGATAACCGCGACTAAGTGCCAGCCAGACCTTCGTCAGAGGTCGCAAGAGGTCGCATGTATTCGGCGTTACGGCCTGCCGTCCATGACGCGCAGCGCGTGCCCGGCGTTGCGGTAGCGGGAGGCGCGCTCCAGCGCCACATCGCCGCCGATCGCGTTCTCCTGCGCGGCTGGATCGTCGGAGGGCGAAACCAGCCTCGTCATCAGCGCCATCCCAGGGCCGAACTCGCGCGCCAGCTCTCGGGGCGTCGCAGAGACTCGGTGGGCGACGTGCACCCGGTCGGCCGGATACAGTCCCAGCACAGCCCGGTGGATCGCGGCCGCGACGTCGGAGAGCGTCGTCCAGGTCAATGCCCGGTCCGGCTCACGTGCCAGCAGCGCGGCGACCCGCAGCCGCGCCGATACCGACCTGTCCAGCAGCATCGCCGTCGTCACTTGGACATCGCGAGCGTCTTCACCAGCACCGCTGATCGCAGCGCCCAGCCCGCCCCGGGACGCCTTACCCAGTTCGACAGTCACGGCGCCAGACGCCGCCCCGGCATCGCGGCTCACCTCGTGCCCGGCGACGTCCAGGTAGGCCGCGATCTGGTTTCGCGCAGCCTCCGGCCCACCACGGATGGCGATGGCGCGTCGAGGATGATCCCGCAAGCTGAAGTGCTCCACCATGTCGTGAAACGCGAGGAAATGGCGGTAGTAGAACATCCGGCGCAGTTCGCGGGCGGCCAGCGTCAGTCCAACGCGGTGCGAGAGCTGCGCCAGCGGCAGCCGAAAGGTCACGACGTCGCGCACCAGACAGCCATCCCCGCCCGCATCGAGGAAGTGGTGGCGGTGCTCCCAGCTGGCGAACGGGCCCCAGCCCTGGTGGTCGGTGAACAGCTGGCCCTCGGCGTACTGGCCGTGGATCGCCTCCCAAATCAGCGGAAACGGCCCCAGCCGTGGCCGGAGCACCAGCCGGTCGCCGGGTAACACGCCGCCTTCGAGCGAGAGGATCTTGATGTGTTGCCAGGGTGGGGATAGGCGCTCGAACATGCCCGGGCGCGTGTAGTGAGCCCAGACGAACGCGCGCGGCGCGGGAATGCGGCTTTGAAACCGGGCCGTCGCTGTCCTCACGCGCCGCTCCCCTCTGCGCTGGGACCAAGATCCCTACACGATCCCTGTAACCTGTACTATAACTTCAGGTACCAATCGCGAGCGTGTGTCGTCCCGAGGCTCAGGGAGTTGTTGGCAGATGCAGCCGCCAGAGGACATGGCGCCTGACCGCCTGACCATCGGTCAGGTCGTGGAGCAATTGTCCGCCGAATTTCCGGACATCACGCACTCCAGCCTGCGCTTCCTGGAACGCGAGGGCTTGATCACCCCCGACCGCACGCTCGGCGGCCACCGCCTCTTCCCGGCCGACCAGGTCAACCGCATCCGCACGATCAAGCTCTGGCAGCGCCAGCGCCTTTCCCTCGACGAGATCCGCGAGCGCCTGAAGCGCGCCGACACGCTCCCGGCTCCCGGCAGGATTGCCGCCGATCTGCTCGACCGGCTGGTCGCCGGCGACCGCGACGGCGCCCAGCGCATCGCCGTTCAGACTGCCGACGTCGGCTTGCCGCTTGCTGCGATCTACGACCGTATCCTGCTCGCCGTGCTCGCCGAAAGTGACGCCCGGCTCGATCGCGGCGACTTCACGGCCGGGCTGGCGCGGGAGGTCTTCGAGGCGGTCCATGACCTGGTTATCCTGCTCGGCGCCCGGCAGCGCACCGGCGAAGCGCGCCCTCGCGCCGCCATCCTGGCTGCCGGGCTCGCAGGTGAGGCCCGCGAGCCGCGCCTGCGCATGCTCGCCGCCCTGCTCCGCGAGCGCGGCCTGCGCGTCTACCTGCTGGGAACCGACGCGTCGCCCGGCACGATCGCTGAACGCGCACGCGCTCGCGCACCCGAAGCCCTGCTACTCGTCAACACGCGGGCCGACCAGCTGCCGGCGCTGCGCCGCTCGCTCGAAGCCCTGCGAGCCGGAGACCACACCAGCACACCGCCACACATCTTCGTCGCCGGACGTGGGTTGGACGACGCGGACGTGCTTGCGCTCGACCCGCGTCTCACCATCATCGCGGACCGGGATCTACAGGCCACCGCCGACTACATCGCCATGACCATCGCCCGGCAGATGCGCGATCGAGGGCGAAACTGACCTGGCGCTTAGATCGTCGGGACGTTCACTCCAGCCAGCCGGGCGATGTCGTCGAGGTTCTCCCAGCCCATGCCACGCTCGCCACGCTCGATCTCATGAATCACCTGCACCGTGGCCGCGTTGACCGGCGTGCCGATCCCCAGGCGCTCGCCGTACTCGACGATCACCGCGGACTGCATATCCACCTCGCTGCGGCGCTTCTTGATCGCCAGATCGCGCCAGATGCCCATGTGCTGCTTGATGGCGCCGCGCATCGAATCGGCCAAGGCGCCGAGCTCGGCGTCGGCGCGTTCGTCGGCGTCGTCGCCCGGCGCGAAGGCGTTGGGATTGAATTCTCCGATCATCTCCAGCTTGTCGGCCTGAGCGGATCCGATCAAGTACGCCTCCTGAGCCGCCAGCCGCGCCAGCATCCGGCCCAGGTCATTATCCAGCACCTCGGGCACCGTTGCGTCGACCGTCGAGACGACGAAGGCCATCGCGCCGTAGACCAGCTTGCCCCACAGGAAGCCCCAGATGTTCGTCGTGATCTCGACCGGCATGACATGGCTCAGGGCATCGCGGATCGCCTCGACCCGCGGGGTGATGCTGCCGTCCAGCTCGCCGGGATACATCGTCTGCTCGTTGCCCAGCAAGATGTGGCCAGGCTCCAGATAATCGGCGCCGAAGTGCACGAAGCAGCCGACCGTCCGCTCGCGGCCGATGTGCTGGGCGATGATCTCCTCGTTGAGCCCGTTCTGGATCGACAGCACGAAACCGTCGTCGGCCAGCATCGGGCCGTAACGTTTGATCGCGTCCTCGGTGAAGTGCCCTTTGACGCAGAGGAAGGTGGCGCCCAGCGGGCCCTGGAGGTCATCGGCGTGAACCGCCTTGACCGGGTAGCGCCGGTCGCCGCGCACGCCGCTGATCCGCAGGCCCTCGCGGTTCATCACCTCGACGTGCTCCGGCACCACGTCAACCAGGGTGACGTCATAGCCCGCATCCGTTAGGAAGGCGCCCACCGTGCCGCCGATCGCCCCCGCACCGATGATCGTGATCGGTTGATCTCGCAGTGTATCAGTGCCGCTCATTCTCGCGGCGCTCCCTCCATATATCTTCGGTCACATCATGCACTTACCATTCCGCACCATCGTAGCCTGTCCCCGGCCGCCGTTGAGGGGCTCGTCGGGCGCCGTGCGGGAGCCTGCGTAATGGGGGGCGCCGCAGCCGCGTTGGTATACTCAGAGTCGGTAGTTGCGCGCCGGGGGGATGGCGGAATTGGCAGACGCGCGTGCCTTAGGAGCACGTACCGCAAGGTGTGAGGGTTCGAGTCCCTCTTCCCCCACCATCGCGACCGCGCGCGGGTCGCTCTACCGAGCAAGGGTGTGGCGCAGCCATGATCGATGACACCATGCCGCAGGAATCCAGCTTCCAGGACGAGAGCATCGCGCCTTCCGAGGACGCTCCCGCGAGCGACGAGCTCCCCCAGGGCAGTGTCATTCGCACGCGGGTCATCCCGGCCATCGCCGGCCTGATGCTCCTGGCCGTCATCGGCCTGATCCTCTGGTCGATGTTCGCCCCCGAGTCGGCCCGCCAGCAATCCAATCGCCGCGTCGGCAACGCCATCGTCTTGCGGGAACCCGAGCAGGTCGAGAACTTTCAGCTCGAACCGCTCGACGGCGGCGAGCCGGTGGCCCTGAGCGACTTTCGCGGCAAGACCGTCGTGATCAACTTCTGGGCTAGCTGGTGCCAGCCGTGCCTTCGCGAGATCCCCATCCTGATGCAGGCAGTCCGCGAGTTCGACGAAGACACGGTGATGCTCGGCATCAACACGCTCGATGATCTTGACGAGGCGCGTGCGATGGAGGAGGAGTTCGGCATGAACTACCTCAGCCTGAACGACAACGGGCGGGGGGACGGCGGTGTAGCCGTCGAGTTCGGCCTGATCGGCGTGCCGGAGACGTTCATCATCAACGCCGACGGCGAGCTGGTTGCCTTCCAACGCGGCGATTTCACATCGACGACCGAGTTGCATGAGCTGATAGCGCTGGCGAAGTAGTGGCGGACGCATCGACAGTCGGGCTTCTCGGCGCCTTCGGGGGCGGAGTGGTTTCATTCCTTTCGCCCTGCGTCGCGCCGCTGGTGCCTGGCTACCTGGCGATGATCTCCGGCTCGGTCGGCGGTAAGGAAAACCAAAGCCGCTGGGGGCTGTTCACCTCCAGCGTCGTCTTCGTCGCCGGCTTCTCGCTGGTCTTCGTGGCGCTCGGTGCGTCGGCCTCGGCCTTCGGCAACCTCATCCTGGCCGATTACCGCCGCGAGATGGCCCAGGTCGCCGGGGTCCTCATGATCGTGATGGGGCTGGTGCTGCTTTGGGGCTTCCGCCTGCCCTTCCTGATGGCCGAGCGCAAGATTCACTACACCCCGCGGCGCTTCACGCACTCCGAGACGCTGCTGATCGGCATGGCCTTCGGCTTCGGCTGGACGCCCTGTTTCGGGCCGATCCTGGCCTCGATCCTGGCGCTGACCAGCACCGTCGAGGGCGTCCGCCAGGGCACGATTCTGCTGGCCGCCTACTCGCTCGGGCTGGGGCTGCCGTTCCTGCTGGTCGGGCTCGGGCTGGGCTACTTCCAGCGCGTGCTGCGCTTCTTCACCCGACACATGGGCGCGGTGGTCGCCAGCAGCGCCGCGGTGATGATCATGGTCGGCGTGCTCTTCGCGACCGGTCAGGTCTTCCGGATCGCCGTCGAGACCCAGCGATGGGTCAACCTGGGCTAGCGGGTGAGCATCAACGACATCGCGCTACTTGCCCTGCGGGTCTTCCACGCAGCCGCCGTGCTCGTCTGGCTGGGCGGCGGTCTGTACTACTACTTCGCGCTTCGACCGGTGGCCACTTCGGAGGAAGCCAACGAGGTCGTGCGTCAGGCCCAGCGCCGCTTTCTTGAGTGGGCGCGCCCGGCGACGCTGGTGATGCTCGCATCGGGCATCGTGCTGCTCTTTGAGGGCCTGTCCTCCAACACAGCCGGGCTGACTTACGCCATCACCCTGGCAGTCAAGATCGCCGCCGCGCTGGCCGCCTTCTGGCTCGTCTCCTTGCGCGGCCGGACGCGCTCGCTATCGCGCCTGCAGCTCGCCCTGGCGCTGGGCATGGCCGCCTTCGTGCTCGGCGTGGTGATCTCAACGATCTGGCCAGCCGATTAGCGGAACGAAATCGCTCGACCTGGATTGTGCAAGATGTAACAATAGCTGGGACATGACCGGCCGCGGGGAAGGCCGCCGTCGAGTCCCTGCCTCGGTATAATCCAGGGGGCTCCGAGTACGACGGGGGAAGCATGAGCGCTGAGACACACACCGGCCAGATACTTGAGTCCAAGACCAGCGGCAAGCCGGTCTGGCTGAATCGCAAGTTGATGGTCGCTGGCGCGGTCCTGGCGATCGCCGTTGGGTTCCTGATCTACAACGCGATGGATGGCTCCGCAGCCTTCTACATGACCGTGAGCGAGCTCAATGCCGAGGGCTCGTCGATCCAGGGCCAGAAGGTGCGCGTCGGCGGCGACGTCGTCGACGGCAGCATCGTGCGCGGCGACATCGGCGAGGAGATTCGCTTCAAGGTCACCGACGGCGTCTCAACGATCGAGATGGTCTACAACGGCGATGTGCCGGATATCTTTGCCGATAACGCCGAAGTCATCGCGACCGGAACGGTCGGCCGCGACGGCGTCTTCGTCGCCGACGAACTCCTGACGAAATGTCCATCACGCTTCGAGGCTGACGAGGGCGTCTCCAGCTAACGGGACGAGGTCTCCATGGCCCAGATAGGACAGGGCATCCTTACGCTGGCGCTCGCCCTGGCGATCGTCGGGATGGGCCTGAATATTGTCGGCGAACGCCGGCGCATCCCCGAGCTTTCCGCCAGTGGACTACGCGCCTTGATCGGCGTCACCCTGCTCCTGGTTCTGGCTGCGGCGGTCTTGCTGATCGCCTTCCTGACCCACGACTTCTCGCTGGCCTACGTCTCCGGGCGCTCCAGCACCGACATGCCGCTGCGCTACGTCATCAGTGCCTTCTATGGCGGCCAGGCGGGCAGCCTGCTGCTCTGGGCCACAGCCGCCGGCATCATGTCGTCAATAGCGTTCTACCGCAACCGGGCGCGCTTTCCGCGCCTGGTTCCGTATGCAGCGGCGACGGCACTCGGCGTGCTGGCCTTCCTGCTCTACATGATGGTCGTCGTCTCGACGCCATTTGCCGTCAACCACATCACGCCGGCCGAGGGACAGGGGCTCAACCCGCTGCTCCGCGATCCGGGGATGCTGATCCACCCGCCGCTGCTCCTGTCCGGCTTCGCCAGCTTCACCGTGCCGTTCTCGATTGTCGTCGCGGCGCTCATCACGGGCCGGATGGGCAAGGAATGGCTGAAATTCATCCGCAACTGGGCGTTGATCTCCTGGGGCATCCTGAGCGCCGGCATCTTCGTCGGCGGCTGGTGGGCCTATCACGTCCTCGGCTGGGGCGGCTACTGGGCCTGGGACCCGGTCGAGAACGTT
>DATGQR010000060.1:0-2824 GCA_035304105.1 Thermomicrobiales bacterium
GAAGAGCGCGACGGACTCATTGGCGGCGAGGTTGGCATCGTCGCCATCACTGGATGTATCGGGCAACGCCAGTGGTCCCAGGGCATACTCCCACTCGCCCTGCACGCGCAACGCCACCCGGCTCGTCGTCAGTATCAACAAGCCGGGGCACTCGGCGAGCAGACGAACGATGGCGGGCGCAGAGCCGACAACGTGTTCATAGTTGTCGAGCACCAGCAGGCGGCTCGACTCCCATAGCGCCTCTGTCAGGGCAGCCTGGGGACTCTTCATACCGGTCACCACGAGGCCGAGAGTTGAGGCAATCGTTGGAATGACAAGGTCGGGGTCGTTCAGCGGGGCCAGGTCCACGAACCAGGCGCCATCCGGGAATGCACCCTGCAACTGCCGGCCGACCTCAATCGCAAGGCGCGTCTTCCCGACGCCGCCGGGTCCGGTCACGGAGACGAGCCGTTCGCCTATCACTTCCAGCCTCGACGCGACTTCCGATATGTCCCGCGCGCGTCCGATCAGCGAGGTCAATGGTGTGGGGAGGTTCCCGGCTGGACGTGCTGGAGGCGCCTGGGTACCTGGCTTGCCGCCCCGCGCGGACGATTTACGGCGCAGGCTTTCCCAATCGCGGCGCTCGTCATCGGAGAGATCGAGCGCCTCCGCGAGGAGATCGAGCGTGTCGCGCCGGGGCGCGCGAACGACCCCTCGCTCGAGGTCGCTAATACCTCGAACGCTCAATCCCGCCCGCTCAGCCAGTTCTTCATGAGTAAGCCCGGCCGCGCGGCGCTTGCGCCGCAAGAGATCGCCGAAAGAGACAAGCTCATCGCTTGCCATGATCGTTGCCTTGCCATGTCGCCTGCAAATGGATGCTGGCGACAGCATATCACGCGCCGAACCAACTCACAGCCTGACCAATTACGTGGGCTGCCACGTGTGTTTCGCATGGTGTCGCCGCGCCGGAGGCCGCATCTTGGAACCGGATTCCAGCGACGTCAGACGGTCGGGACAGGAAAGGACAGATCGATGCAGGGAGTGAGCGTTCCCCGCCGAAATCGGACCCGTCGGTCACTCGCGCTGGTTGGCTTGCTGGCGACCGTAGCCGCGCTGCTGGCGGCCGCGGCGGCCGTCTGGATGAGCCAGGCTACGCCCGAGCGCGCCACCCAGGGCGCCCCGCGAATCAACCAGGCCCGCAGCACGAGCCGGTTCGCCGACGTGCTCCAGGCCAACCAGCACTCGCATCTCGACTCAACTCAACAGAGCGTCGCCGCCCAGCGCTCGGGGAGTAGCCGGTTGGCGTTCATGGAATCCCTGCCAGGCGAAGCACAGGTAGGCGCCGCTGCTCGGCGAGGCGTGGGATTTACTGAGTCGGAACCCGGGGCGCCTCCCGCAAGCACAGTCGGCTCGGACGCGGGTCTCCGAACGGGCGCCTGCCGGGCCTTCGATCCTCACCGCGCCTGCATCCAGCCGTGACGACGGCGAAACCTCACATCAGTCGGCACCCAACTTCGAGATGTATGGAAGGACAAAGAGGGCGGAGTTGCATCCGCCCTCTTTCTTCGTCGTCGCTGTAAGGACAGAACTTCGAATGTCTGAGGTTCTGCCGTGCCCCGTTCTCTACCCAGCCAGCATCCGCATGGGATTCTCGAGCATCGCCTTGAGATGCTGGAGGTAGCGAGCGGCTTCGGCGCCGTCGGTGGCGCGGTGATCGGCCGCCAGCGTCACTTCCATCATGAAGCGCGGCTCGAAGTCCTCGGTCTCGGCGTTCCAGACCGGCCGCATCTTGGCCGCGCCGACCGCCAGGATGGCGACCTGCGGCGGGTTGATGACGGCGGTGAAGTTGTCGACGCCGAACATGCCGAGATTGGAGATCGTGAAGGTGCCGCCCGCGTATTCCTCGGGCCGCAGGCCGCCTTCGCGGGCGCGGCGGGCGAGGTCCTTCGACGCACGGGCGATCTCGCCCAGCGTCTTGCGGTCGGCATCCGGGATGAACGGGCTGATCAGGCCGTCTTCGATCGCCACCGCGAAGTTGACGTCGATGTTGTCGTGCAGCTCGCGCTTGTCGTCGATGTAGTAGGAGTTGAGCACCGGGAACTGGCGCAGCGCCACGGCGGCCGCCTTGATGATCAGGTCGTTGACCGTGACCTCGCTCTCGGGGTCATCCGCGGCGATCTCGGCATTGATCTGCTTGCGCAGCTCCATCGCCTTGCCCATGTCGATGGACATCGTGATGAAGATGTGCGGGGCGTCGCGGAACGACTGCTGCATGCGCCGGGCGATCGTCTGGCGCATGCGGCTGAGTTCCTGGACCTCGACCTCGCCGCGCTCGGCCGCCGGGCGCGCAACCGGCGCTGGCGCTTCGCGGACAACGCGCTCTTCCTCAGCCGGGGCCTCGACCGGCTCCTCAGGCGCGGCAATCGGGATCTCGATCTCGCCGTCGATGTAGGGCTGGATGTCGCGCTTGACGATGCGCCCGTGCGGGCCGCTGCCGGTGATCTGGGACAGGTCGATTGAGTGCTCGCGTGCCAGCCTGCGGACCAGCGGCGAGGCGCGCACGCGACCGCCAGAGGGCGCCTCGGCGGTGGCCGGTTGAGGCGTCTCGCGCTCCGGCTCGGGCGCTGGCGCAGGCTCGGTCTCGCGCTCCTGCACGGCCTGCTGGGCCGGCGCTTCGGCAGGCGGCTCGGCTGGCTGCTCGGCGGCTTCGGACTGCTCGGCACCGTTGGCGGGCGCCGGGACGTCGTCGATCTCCTCGCCCGGCTCGCCGATGATCGCGATGACCTCGCCGACCGGCACGGTCTCGCCCTCTTCGATTAGCGTCTTGGCCAGCACGCCGGAATCG
>DATGQR010000061.1:0-4334 GCA_035304105.1 Thermomicrobiales bacterium
TCGCGACGGATGGCATTATCCACCATATGGATGAATTTGTCAACCATCTGGTTGAATGATAGGATGAGCGCGGTACTTCCACCGCCCACGGGCGACATCAGGATGAGAGGGCCACCATGGAGGAAAACGGTAACGGGCCGCGCCAGCGGCGTCGTGCGCCAGGTCGCGACGAGCGGCAGCGCGACCCGGAGCGCTCGCGGGAGTTGCTCCTGAATGCCGCGCTCGATGAGTTCTCCGCCAAAGGGTTCGCGGGCGCGCGCGTCCAGGACATCGCCAGGCGCGCTGGCGTGAACAAGCAACTCATCTCCTACTACTTCGGCGGCAAGGAGGGGCTGTACCGGGCGATCGAGCGGCGCTGGCTCGAGCAGGAAACGACGTTCGCCCAGCCCGACATCTCGTTCGAGGATCTGATCGTGGAATACCTGCGCGCCAATCTGGAGGACCCGCGCATGCTCCGTCTCTTGATCTGGAACGGGCTTTCGGATCCGGGCATCGGCGACGACGCGGATAAGGCGGCTAACGCGGCGGAGGACGTGAGCGATCTCAAACGTCGGCAGGAGACCGGGGAGATCGCCGGGGATTTCGACCCCGCGCTGCTTCAGCTCGCGCTCATGGGCGCGATCGCCGCGCCGATCATCATGCCTCAGGTCGTCCGGCGGCTCACCGGCCTCGGGTATGACTCTCGGGAGTTCCAGCGTGCCTACGCGGAAGAGCTGCGCCGCATTGTCCGGCGCCTGGCGGCCTGATGGCGAAGCGGCCGTTCCCACTTGTCAATGACCGGTGTGTACCCTATTCTGGTTCCGAACAGACGTTCGATATACGTACGGAGGTGGCCGGTGGGCGAGTGGCTGGAGATCGGATCCGCGAGTAGCCGCGCATACCTGGCGCTCCCGGCGAGCGGCAGCGGCCCCGGCGTGCTGGTGCTGCATGCCTGGTGGGGCTTGACCGAGACGTTCACTGCCGTCTGCGACCGGCTGGCCGGGGAGGGGTTCGTGGCCCTGGCGCCCAGCCTCTACCCGGACAACGCGACGACCGACTCGATCCCCGAAGCCGAGCAGCTGGTCAAACGGCTCAGCGACCAGTCGGAGCAGGTGGAGGCGACGCTGCTGGCCGTCGTGGACTGGCTGGGCGACCTGCCGGCAGTGCGCGGCGACGGGCTCGGCGTGATTGGCTTCTCGCTGGGCTCCTCCTGGGCAGTGCACCTTTCAGCGGCACGCGCCGACGACATCGCCGCGGTCGTCTTGGTCTACGGCGCCGGCGAGGCCGATTTCAGCAAGGCGCGCGCCGCCTACCTGGGGCACTTCGCCGAGAACGATGACTACGAGCCGCTGGAGTACGTGCGCCAGATGGAGGAGCAGATCCGTGCGGCGGGGCGCGAGCTGACGCTCCACACCTATCCCGGCACAAGTCACTGGTTCGCTGAGTCCAACCGCGCGGATGTCTACGACGCCGAAGCCACCGACCTGCTCTGGGAGCGCACGCTTGCGTTTCTCACGGAGAAGCTCGGCTGACTGCCTCCGGCTAACCTTCCCGCGAGGCGATCGGCTTGAGGCGGCCGACGATCTGGGCGCGGTTGCCGGCCGGGTCGTCGAAGAAGGCAATACGGTCGCCGACCTCGTTGATGAAGGGCTCTTCCAGCGCCACGCCGGCTTCGCGCAGCCGCGCCTCCAGCGCCGGGAACTCGTTGAACGAGACGGCGAAGGCCAGGTGCGCGGGGTCCTGAATCGGCCTGCCGCTCCCGACGAACACCTCGAAGGCCCCGCCGCGGCCGTCGGCGATGAAGCTGACGCGATCTTCCGGGCCGCCCGACGGCCGCTCCTCAATCACCCTCCAGCCCAGCATATCGGTGTAGAAGCGGATCGTCTCGTCGAACGTGTCGACTGACGTCCGGATGCCGACATGCTCCAGATGAACCGTGCTGGCCATCGTCCTACCCCCTTCGATCGCTTGTCCTGCCTGCAATGCATCGTAGCCGCAACCGGCAGCTCCAGCCTGCGGGGGGCGGCCCCGGGGCAGCATCCGGCTCGCGCGTTGTGGACCCCGCTAGTTGGACGAGCTGGCCGCGGTCGAGGCCGTGATCGCGGCGGCCGAGGCGGCGATGACCACGGCGGTAGTGGCGTCGGCAACGGCCTTGCCCACGGCCCTGCCGAATTCCTCGCCCTCGACCAACTCCTTGATGCGCCGCTTGGCTTGCCTGCGCTCGCCCCGCTCGAAGATCTGGTTGGTCAGGTCGGTCGCCTTGATCAGGCTGAGCAGGAGCAGGAGGCGCTCATCCGGCTGGATCCCGGCCAGGACGACGTCGCGGATCTGGCCGCGCAGTGAGGCCTCCGGGCCCGGGTCGCTGGTTGGGAAGCGTGGCGACTGGAAGATCCACAGGAACTTGTGCTCCTCTTCGCGCAGGATGCCGCGCTCGACCAGCCGACGGGCGAGTTGTTCCTTCAAGCCCTTGCGGCCGCCCAGCTTGCCGACCCAGTGCCTGGCGTCGCGCGGCTTCTTCGAAGCCTGAATCGTCTGCAGCGCCTCATCCAGCACATCGTCCCCGGTCGGCGTCGGGTCGGTCACCACGATCTTGTCGTCGACGGTGTCGATGCGCCCCTGGCGTGCCAGGTCGATCAGCAGCGCTCCGCCGAGGCCGTAGGGGAACGCGGTCGCGTGCTGCCAGGACACCGTGCCTTTGTCATCGTCGAGACCGAGCAGCAACAGGTCTTCCGCCAGGGTTCTCATCGTCTTGCCTCCAGAGAATCTCGTGTAGATGTGGCGTCGCTATCTCCCCTGAGTTTACAGACCGGGCACTTGCGCCGACTTGCACGCTGAAGATCCCCATGAGCGAGGCGCCGACGATTCGCAGCCCGGGGAGGCGGCCCTGGGAATCGGCTTGGGAGGAAGTCACGGCCCTGCTTTTTTGTGGGCGCTATACGCCGCCGCTGAAGGTGTCGCAGGCTCCGGGGTCGCCGCTCTGGTAACCGGTCAAGAACCAGCGCTGGCGCTGTTCGGACGAGCCGTGCGTCCACGACTCTGGATTGACCTGGCCCTGTACGCGCTCTTGAATGCGGTCGTCGCCGACGGCGGCGGCCGCGTCCAGGCCGATCCGGATATCCTCGTCGGTCAGCGGCTCCAGATAGCCGGTCTCGGCGGCGTTGGCGGCCCAGACGCCGGCGTAGCAATCGGCCTGTAGCTCAACCCGCACGGCCTCGCTCTGCGGGCCGGTGGCGTTGCTCTGCGCCTGACCCAGCACGCCGGTCAGGTTCTGGATGTGGTGGCCGTATTCGTGTGCCAGCACGTAGGCCTCGGCCACCGGGCCGCCCTGCGCGCCGAAACGTGACTGGAGATCCTGGAAGAAGCCGAGATCGAGGTAGACCTGCTGGTCGGCCGGGCAATAGAAGGGGCCGACCTGCGAGGTGGCGTTGCCGCAGGCGGTCTGGACGGCGTTCGTGAACAGGACCGTGCGCGCCTGGCTGTAGGTCGAGCCCTGGCTGGCGTACGCCTCGTCCCAGAACGCCTGAATGCTGTTGACGTAGCCGACGATCCGGCAGTCCTGCTGTTCGTTGGCGTCCGCGCCGGTCTGGCACTCCTCGGCGATGTTGCCCTCCGGCGCCGCGCCCTGTTCGCCGCCGGAGCTCTGCAGCAGATCACCCGGGTTGCCGCCCAGCAGCAGCACGACGAGCAGGGCGAGGATGCCCACGCCGCCGCCGATGCCGCCAATTGCCAATCCCTTGCCGCGCCGATCTTCGACTTGTGACGGGTCCAGCCGCGCGCGATCCCTGAACTGTGACATGGTCCTGACCTCGATTTCCGCTTCGATCCGGGCGCGCTAGACGTCTGCGCCTGCGCCCACCTGGGCTTGCTGCTCCCAGTAGGGCACGGTTCCATAGTAGCCGCAGATCGCCAGTTCTTCGCGGCGGCTGATCGGCAGGCGGGAGTCGAAGGCCGGCGCGTTCTCCAGCGCGTCGAGCGCCAGGCTCGCGCGATAGCTGCCGTCCGGCGCAGCCTCGATGAGCTCGGCCGGGATCACGTACTCATTGCTGCCCATACCCAGGAAGCCGCCACGCTGGACGATGACGTAGGCTGGCGCGAGGTCCCTGGGGTGACGGGGGTCGACGGCGACGGCGGTGATCTCGCCGATCTCGGCGCCGGACTCGTCGATCAGTTGCCGGCCGATCAGTTTGCTGTCATCCGGCACGCCGTCCCCCAGAACTAGCAGCGTCACCACGTCTAGCACGATGGCGTCGCCGATCACGCTGGCATTCGGGATCGGGACGTCCGCCGGCAGCTGGCCCTCCTGGGGCGCCGGCAGCGCGGCCTCGCCGAGGTGGATCGCCTGCTGCTCGGTGAAG
>DATGQR010000062.1:0-4398 GCA_035304105.1 Thermomicrobiales bacterium
CTACAAACTCCGTCCCTACTCTCCCCACGTGGCCCGCAGCACGCGCACCCAGTTGCGCCAGGCGATCTTTTCGATGTGCTCGTCGTCGTAGCCGTGGTCCTTGAGGGCCTGGAGGAGTTTGGGCAGGCCGGAGGCGTCGCCGATCTCGCGGGGGACGATCGTGCCGTCGAAGTCGGAGCCGAGCGCGACGCGGTCGATCCCGACGGTGTCGGCCAGGTACTCGATGTGGCGCACCATCGTCTCGATCGGCGTGTCGGCGTCGCGGGCGCCGTCCTCGCGCAGGAAGGAGACGGCGAAGTTGAGGCCGACGATGCCGTTGCTGTCACGGATCGCGTCGAGCTGCTCGTCGGTCAGGTTGCGCGGGTGCTGGCTGAGGGTGTGGACGTTGGAGTGGGTGGCGACCAGCGGGTGCTCGCTCAGCTCGGCGACGTCCCAGAAGCCCTTCTCGTTGAGGTGCGAGAGGTCGATCACGATGCCCAGCTCGTTGCATTGCCTGACCAATTCCTTGCCGGCGTCGGTCAGGCCCGGGCCGGTGTCCGGCGAGTGCGGGAAGGGCTTGTCGACGCCGTGGCCGAAGATGTTGGGCCGGCTGTGGGTGATGCCGAGCGAGCGCACCCCGGCGGCGTAGAAGACCTCCAGCGCCCGGCCGTCGGCATCCAGCGGCTCGGCGCCTTCCAGGTGCAGCAGCATTGCCAGCTTGCCGTCGGCGATGCACTGCTCGATCTCGGCCGCCGTGCGCACGACCTGCACTTCGCCGTCGGAGTCCTCGGCCGTCTTCATCAGCATGCCGAGCGCCGTCAGGGCGAAGTTCTGGGCGTAGGCGGTCGACATCATGCCGTCGGCCTGCGGGTCGTTGGGGACGTAGACGGCGAAGAAGCCGCCGGCGAAGTTGCCCTCTTTCGCTCTGGGCAGGTCGAGGTGCCCGCCCATGCCGCCGGCGTGCTTGTCCATCTCCGGCGTGCCGCGCTCGAAGAAGGAGCGGCCGTGGTTGAGCATGCTCAGCACGGTGTCGTTGTGACCGTCGAAGACGGGCGGAAGCGATTCTGCGCTCATCATTTTCCTCCAGCTAGCCAGGTTCATCGTGGCCTCTGCGCGTCGGGCGCAGTCTAGCCTTGGGGCGGCGGATGTGTCATTGAGCGTTACCGCTGTCTAGATCGGGGTTCGGCATAGCAGGTGGGAACCATACGTTAAAGTCAGTGACAGCCCCGACGGGCGAGAGCCGCTGACGTGGAGCAAGCCCGGATTGCCCGTCTGGAGAGCGGCCAGCGACAGCATTGCCAATCCCTTCCTCCAGAGCATCTCAGAAGACGGGAGCAGCAATTCAGGAACGAGAAATGACATGAGCGATACCGCAACGCCAGCCAACCAGCCCCTCTCGGCGATCAGTGTCAAGACCTTCACTGATCTCCGCTCCGCCGGTCTGGAGCCCGACGCAATCCACCGCCTCCACCAGCTACGTGACCGCCTCAGCCCCTTCCCGCACATTGAATTTTTCTCGGACGACCAGTGGTGCCATCTGCGCTTCCTGAAGTGGCGCTATGACAACGGCGAGTATGCCGAGGATATGCCCCCGGCCGCGCAGGCCCGGAACGAGAGCCAGACCCGCTAAGCGCTAGCTCAGACGCTGAGTGTTCAGGCGCCGGTGCGGGCAACGTGCCTGCACCGGCGCCTTTGTGCGCTATAATTAGGAGCTTGGGACGGGGAGTCGCCAGACCCCCGATCTCGGAGCTGTAGCCAAGTGGTAAGGCAGGAGTCTGCAAAACTCTGACCGGCGGTTCGAATCCGCCCAGCTCCTCCCCTTCTCAATTGACCTCACATGCCCGCCTCCCACGACGGGAATGTCTCGCCCGCTTCTATCGTTCTAGTCAATCAGTGCCGCCATGCACAGCGTGTGCATCTGCGCGGGCGGCGGTCGTGAAGCTCGCCATAGGCATCGATCGGAGGGTGATGGTCGCGATGGAGCTGGGTTCCTTCAGCGAGGAGCAGGTGCTGGCGCTCGCTCGGGAGGCGTACGCGCGTGGCCGGGCGGATCTGGAGGTCGTGCCCGAGCGCTGCGCGCTGCTCGTCATCGACATGCAGGATGAGTTCGTCAAGCCGGGCTGGTGTCCGTACTGGGTGCCGGAGGCGACGCGCCAGGTCGGCAGGCTCAAGGCGCTCATCCAGAGCGCGCGGGCGCACGATATCCCAGTGATCTACACCGTGTTCTCGGCGACGCACGGCTATCTCGACCGTCCGCGCAGCGGTGCAAGGATGCCTAACCGCTATCACCTGCCAGGGTTCGACGACAGCGCGCTGTTTCGCGATGGCACCGTCTGGCACGAGTTGGAGCCGCGCGCCGACGAGATCGTGATCCACAAGCCCTCCTACGGCGCCTTCTATGACACGCCGCTCGAGACGATCTTGCGGAACCTGGGGCGCGACACGGTCGTGATCACAGGCACGCTCACCAACTTCTGCTGCGGCACCACCGCCCGGCAGGCCTACGAGCGCGGTTTCAACGTCGTCTTCGGCAGCGACGTCACCGCCACCGACGACCCGTCGCTGCAGGAGGCGGAGCTGCAGGTGCTGCGCAAGGGCTTCGCGCTGGTGCTGACCGCCGAGGAGATCATGGCTGCCTTCGGCGGTCAGTCCTGAGCCGGTGACGCGCCAGCGCGCCACGCCTCGCCGGACGGGTCGGCGCCAAACCCATACAATTCGGCGAGCAGAGCCGGCGTGAAGCGCGAGAGACGGCAGGGGGCGTATGAATCGATTCGCGGTCCAGATCTCCAGCCGCCTGCGCCTGGTCTTCGTGATCGCCGTGCTGCTGCCCTTGATCGTGGCCTGCTCGGGGCCCGACGACGATCCGGCGCCGACCGCGACGTCGCCGCCAGCAGTCACGCTGGCTCCCGAGCCTGAGGCGAGCGCGACGAGCCAGCAGGCCACGATGGCGGCTCCGCCTGAGCCGACGAGCGCGCCCACGCCGACGGCGACTGAGCCTGCGCCCGCGCCGACGCTTGACCTGCCGGTGACCCCGGCACTGAAGCCGACGCTGGCCGAGACGGCGGCGCCGGACCAGGCCGCGCCGGTCGAGGCGACGCCCTGGTTGCCCGAGGAGCGCCCGGCTGATCAGCTGGTCGAGCTACCGGACCTGGACCTGCACTACGCCCTGCATATCAGCGAGCTATCGGTTTCCAGGGGCTACGTGCTGGCCAGTGAGCTGGTGACGATTCGCGAGTTCCGGGACTTCGTGCCGGACGTCCTCTACTGGCAGATCCCGGCGGCCGGCTATGGCTTCTTCACGCTTCACAGCGTGACGCTCGACGGCGCGCCGGTCCAGCCAGACTGGCTGAATTTCGGCGCGACGATGGTGCTGGACCTGCCGGACGACGTCGCCGCGCCGGTCGAGATCGGGATCGACTTCCAACTGGACGTTGGCGGGCCGGAGGCGGACGGCTGGGGCTACCTGGCGGTCGACGCCGATGTCCTACGGCTGGGCTACTGGTTCCCGCAGATCTCCGACGATCACCCCTTCAGCGTCACGCTCGATCCCTCCTACACTCGGGTCGCCGAGTTCGACGTCATGCTCGACCTCGACGCCGGGCTGGAGTTCAGCCACTCCGGCGAGGTCACTGGCAGCGAGCAGCTCGCCGACGGCCGGGTGCGCTACTACTTGCACGGTGAGAACATCCGCGACTTCGACTTCGCGATCTCGCCCAGCTACCGCTTCGCCTCGACCTACTCGGCGACCGGCGTGTTCATCGAGTACGCCTGGCGCGCCGATTCGCCCGACGTCAGCGCCCAGGTGCTGGCGACGACAGCCGAGGCGGTCGACCGGCTCTCGGCGCTGCTCGGGCCCTACCCCTGGCCGTCGCTGCGGGTGGCCGATGGGGGGCCGGCGCTGCCCGGCGGCATCGAGTACGGCACCTTCATCTGGATCAACCCCTACTACAACCCGCTCGACCGGCTGATCTACCACGAGGTCGCCCACATGTGGCTCTACGGGATCATCGGCACGCGCACGCTGGACGAGGGCTGGATCGACGAGGGTGGCGCGGAGTTCTTCGAGCGCGGCCTGGCCAGCGACTTCAGCGAGCTCGCGCCCTACCCCGCGGGCGGCTACTGCTGCTGGCTCGACTCGCGCTGGGAGGAGCTGCCCCAGAGCGGCAACAGCACCTACTTCGCGATCTACGAGCAGGGCCAGCGCTTCTACATGGCTGTGCTGGAAACGATGGGTTGGGATCCGTTCTGGGCGGCGATGAAGCAGATCTACGCCGACTTCGCGCTCGACATCGTCACCGGCTACGACATGCTGCGGACCTGGCAGGCCCACAGCCCGGTCGACCTGCGCCCGCTGTACCACGAATATTTCCGCTACCCCTGGATCGACGACCTCCCGCCACCTGGCGTCACCGCCCAGCA
>DATGQR010000063.1:0-8582 GCA_035304105.1 Thermomicrobiales bacterium
CCGGCGGGCCAATCACCAGCGACAACAGCGGCGCCGAGATCTACTGCACGATCTTCGCCTTCCGCGAGTCGCCCCATCAGGAGGGCGTCCTCTGGGCCGGCTCCGACGACGGCCTGATCCACATCTCGATGGATGGCGGCCAGAACTGGGAGAACATCACCCCACCAGCCGACATGCTGCCGGAGTGGGCGCGCATCTCGATCATCGAGCTGTCGCCGCACCAGGAGGGCAAGGCCTACGTCGCCGCCAACCGCTACCAGCTCGATGACAACCGGCCGTACCTGCTGAAGACAGAGGACCACGGCAAGACCTGGACCGAGATCAATAACGGCATCCGGCCCGACGACATCACGCGCACGATCCGCGAGGACCCGGTCAAGCCCGGCCTGCTCTATTGCGGCACCGAGACAGGCCTGTACGTCTCCTTCGACGACGGTGCGAACTGGGAGTCGCTCCAACCGGAGGCGACGCGTGGCCTGCCGGGCAGCCTGCCGGTCACCCCGATCTACGACCTGGTGATTAAGGGCGACGACATGGTCGTGGCGACCAATGGGCGCTCGTTCTGGATCCTGGACGACATCACGCCGCTGCGCCAGATGGCCGACGCCAACCTGGAGGAGATCACGCTCTTCCAGCCGCGCGACACCATCCGCTGGCGCATCAACCAGGGCTTCATGCGCACGGAAGACCCGACGCGCTTCGGTTACAAGATGACCGGCCCGGTGACAGTGACGACGCGGCTCCAGCGCGACATCTATGGCAACTACGTCGAGCAGTTCGTCAACGCTGGCGAGAACCCGCCGGACGGCGTGCTCGTCCACTGGTGGCTGCCAGAGGAGACCGAGGAAGAGATCAAGATCAGCTTCCTCGACAAGGACGGCAACGAGTTGCGGACCTACTCGTCGAAGGCGGACGATGAGAATAAACTCCCGGTGCGCGCTGGCGCCAACCGCCTGCAGTGGGATCTGCGCACGAAGAAGCCGGCCGAGGTCAAGGGCGGCACATCGGCCAACCGCATGGTCAACATGATGATGATGAACGCCACGCCCAAGGTCCCGCCGGGTGACTACCAGGTGAAGCTGACCTGCGGCGACGTCGAACTGGCCCAGAGCTTCACGCTGCTGATGGACCCGCGCCTGCCGGTCACCCAGGACGATCTCCAGGCGCAATATGAGCTGAAGTCGCAGATCCGCGACCGCCTCAGCGAGGTCAACGAGACGATCAACAGCCTGCACAGCGTCCGCGAGCAGATCGACCAGTGGGTGGCTCGCTCCAACGGCATCGAAGAGATCGCCAACGCAGCCGAGGCGATCAAGGAGAAGCTCGGGGAGCTGGAGAACGAGCTCATGCTGGTCGACACCGGCTCGCCGAAGCTCGGTCCAAGCGGCGTGCGCGAGAAGCTGGGCGCGCTGGCGTCGATGATCGACGAGTCCGACCATCCGCCGACGCGCCAGGCACAGGAGGTCTACGCCAACCTCGCCGAAGACGCCGCCACCTACCGCCAGCGGCTGAACTCGATCGTCTCCAGCGACGTCGAGTCCTTCACCAGCCTGCTCCAGCGGCACAACATCCCGCTCATCTCGGCGACCGCCGACGTGACGAGCGGCCAGCGCGAGACGGCTGCCGACTAGCGGCGACGATCTCAGAACCCAACGGCCCGTGGACCTGATTCCACGGGCCGTTTCTCGTTGACGACGGTTCCGGTCAACAGTGATCCGCGGTGGCGTCTGATGCTGAGAACGAACCTTTTCGTAACGATGCTCTCCCTCTTCTTCAGTAGATCGACGCCAGTAGATCCCGGCGGACCTAGCCGTAGTGGCGGCACGTAGACGGAAGTCCCATTTGGGCCGGAAACGGGTCTCCTATCCCACCGGCCAGCCGGGCGCGGAAGTAGAAGCGAGTCTCGACGCGATGGGGTATCCCGGTCACCTCGGAAGCCGGAGTCTGTGACTCCCGGGAGTCCTTCGAGCGTGCCCGTTGAGGTTGCGAGATGCTGATACTTACGGGGATTCAGGGGTCCCAAGACATTTTTACCGGCCATCTTCTAGGACCTTCGTTCCATTCCCCGCCTGCATACGCACCGCTACTATCACACACATCGGCATAGGCCTTTCGTCCAAATTTCTGATGGCCAGGTGGACCGAGGCCGGAATGGGAACTGATCCGATGCGGCACCTCCCTCCTTGCAGTTCGACAGCCAAACAGTCGGGCGACCGCTCAGGCGGCGCTCGCGAGGGCCAGGCGCTGTTGGAATTCGCCGTCGTCGCACTCGTGCTCGCCCTGATGCTGTTCGGCGTCCTCGAGTTCGGTCGCGCCTACTTTGCCTCGATCGCGGTGACCAACGCGGCCCGCGATGGCGCGCGCGTTGCGATGGACCCGAGCCGCTCGAACGCGGATGTGAGGTCCGCCGCCGACAACGCGGCTGGTTCTACCGAACTCACCGATGTGGTCATCGAGCGCTCGTTCACGGTCGGCAACATCAACCGCGTGACGGCCATCGTCGACTTTGAGACGAGCGTGCCGCTTATCTCCGAAATCTGGGGAGGCGGGCCGCTGAGGATCAGCTACACGGCAACGTCGAGAGTAGGCTGGGAGTGAGCGCCATGCGACGAAAGCTTCGCGCGACGGGCCGTGGCCAGTCCGTGGTCGAGTTCGCGCTGGTTGCGCCGCTGTTCTTCTTCATGCTGTTCGGCGTCCTCGAAGGCGGCCGCATGATCTATGCCTACAACACGATCAACCATGCAGCTCAGGAAGCGGCGCGCGAGGGCATCCTGGTCACGACCACAAATGTCTCCCAGATTCGAACGCGCGCGGTGGACGCTGCCAGCCCGCTGGAAGTTCGTCCGGGCGATGTGACCGTCCAGGTCAACGGCGGCGCGAAGAACTACGGCGATCGCGAGATCGGAGATCGGCTACGCGTGACGGTCAACTACCGCTTCACGCCGGTGGTCATGATGCTCTTCGGCTCGAGCGCGCCATTCCAGCTGTCGGCCACAACCGAAATGATGATCGAGTAGGAACGAAGGGGAGCACGGCGGTGAAACGCTTGTTGAGTCATATTCCCGGCCTGGACCGCCAACGTGGCCAGGTCATGGTCATCTTCGCCCTGATGCTGCCAGTCTTCATCGGCATGCTCGGTCTGGGCATCGACGCCGCGCACTTGTTCCAGTCGCGCCGCGCGATCCAGAGCGCCGCCGACCTGGCAGCGCTCGCCGGAGCCAGCCAGCTCCCGGGTGACCCGGCCGCAGCGCGCGCCGCCGCGCTGGACATCGCCGCGCAAAACGGCTTCTCTACGGGTGTCACCGTGAACGTGCCCTTTGAGGGCGATCCCAACAAAATCGAGGTGCGGATCACCGACGAGGTTGGCACCTACTTCATGCCGGCACTCGGTCTTTCGTCGGTCGATATCTCAGCCCGCACCGTTGCCTCGCACGAGGTGGCCGGCTACGGCTCAATCGTGGCGAAAAAGGACTACCACTGCTGGGAAGGCACCGTCACCATCGCCGGCAGCAATATCACGATCAATGGCACCGTGCACTCAAACGGCGGCCTGGACCTGCGCAACAGCAGCGGCAACACGATCACCGGAAAGCTGACCTACAAGAGCGGTCCGCAGGCATACCGGCTGGACAGAAAGGTTGACTGTGGCGACGAGCTCTTCCCGATGCCGAACCCCACCGTCAATAACCCGGGAATCACCATCCAGGCGTCGACCTGGCAGGACTGGCCCGTGATCTTCCGCCGAGGAGACTTCTCGTGCACCCATAATCTGGATTCGGTAAACGGCGACATCACCCGCGACGGCCCCTGGTGGGAAGGCGGCCGGATGACCCACAGCCGCACGCTCAAGCCGGGCGTTCTCTGTCGAACCGGCAGCCCCTCCAGCGACCGCACGTTGTCGCTCGTTGCGGACAACATTAAGGGCACAGTGACACTCGTGGCGCCGAATGTCTACATCAAGGGCCAGAACCTGAACCTCAAGGCACACCAGCACAACGTCTTGATCTTCGCTGACGGTAAGGACCGCTTCTATCCTGGTTACTCGCGGTCGAACATCCAGCTGGAGCCCACCGGCGGCCGCTTCGAAGGCCTGATCGTCAACCGCACGCAGCCCTCGGGGCCGGCGGATTACATCGAGGGCGGCCAGACGCACATCATCGGCCGGTCAGGGTTCCATCAGGTCGGCAACATCGTCGGATGGGCGGTCCGCCTCGCAGGAAGCAACTGGACCCTATCGGGCACCGATATGTTCGTCTACGAGCCGATGCGTATCGTGGAGTAGCTGAGCGGGCGAGGGAGCGCTCAGCCTCCCAATCCGACGTGGGGCATTGTGAACGGGTCGCGGCCTAGCTGGCCGCGACCCGTTCGTTTTCGATTAGCACCGGGACATCGAAGTACTGAAGCCTCGGCGCGACGCCGTAGACGGCCGTTACGCGCTGCTCCCAGTCGCCAGCGTACATCGCCTCGGCGGCCTCGCGCGAGTCCCAGACATAGAAGCCGCCGACGGTGCGGCCGTCGTCGCTGCGGATGTACGCCTTGGAGATCAGGTGCGCCAGGCCACGGTAGTTCGGCGCGGTCGACTCAAACTTCGCCGTCGCCTCTTCGACGCTCAACGGGCTGTCGAGCTCGAACGTCACCAGCGCGGCCACCATCTTCTCGGCCATCATTGCCTCCTCAAACTGTGTTGCTCATGCCTGCGGCGCGCGAGACGCCGTTCCTATCGGTTCGCGTCGCGTCGCCAGCTCTGGCCGTCCTGAGAAACGGACGGAGAGAGGCAACGCGTGCGGCTCCACGATCAGAGAGCCTCGCAATTCATCATCACGCACCTGGCAAGGAGCCGCAAGCGGCCACGCAGCGCGGGTGTAGCTACGAAAAAGGGAGCCAGATGGCGGCTCCCTGGTGAGCTTGTCTTGTCCTTGAGTCTAACTAGGAGAGGGACTCAATATACGCAACGATTGCGTCGAGTTCCTCGTCGCTGAGGTTCGGGAACGCCGGCATGATCGGCTGGTACCCCTCGACGATCTTCGCGTTCGGCTCGACGATTGACTCCTTGATGTAGTCGGCGTCGGCCGTCACGGTCTCCCCGCTATCGAGCGTCACCTCATGGCCGAACAGGCCCTGCCAGGTCGGCCCAACGCCCTGCGAGCCATCGGTCGTGTGGCAGGCGTTGCAGCCCTGGGCGGTGTAGAGCTCTTCGCCCAAAGCGACCAGGTCGCTATCGCCACCACCGTTCTCGCCGTCCTCATCGTCGGACGGCGTCTCGCCACCATCGCCAGCCGCGCGCGTCTCGGTCGGCGCTCCCCCGGCTGAAGGTGAGGTGGCCGTCGGATCCTCGTCGTCGTCATCGCCACAGGCGGCGACGAGCAGCAGCAGCACGGCTGCTATCGAGAGGAAACTCAAGAGACTGTTTCGTTTCATGTTTCACAATCTCCTTTCGCTCATAGCTTATCGCCCTTCGCCGCCGCGTTCCAACTGGGCGAGGGGTACAAATCTCTATCTACACGCCAGGTTTCGACTCGGTCGTCTATGATCGAGCCGAAAATGCCTTGCACACCACCCGACGCGGAAGGAACCAGCATGAGCGACACCCCGACGACGATCGCCACCATCACCATCGGCCAGACCCCGCGCGACGACGTGGTGCCGGCGCTGCGGCGCAGCTTGCCGCCGGGCACGCGGATCGTCGAGTACGGCGCGCTCGACGGACTCAATAACGAGCAGATCGACGGCTTCCGAGCGCGACCTGGCGAGGTCGGCATCGTGACGCGCCTGCGCGATGACTCTTCGGTGCTGCTGTCCCACGAGCTGATCCTGCCCAAGATGCAGGAGAAGGTCGATTTGGCGCTCGAGGAGCACGACGTCCGCCTGTTCGTCATCCTGTGCGGGGCCGATTGGTCGGCGCTGCGCTCGCCCCGCCTGATCGTCAACCCAGGCAAGCTCTTCCCCGCCATCGTCGGCACGCTGGCGGAGGGCCGCAAGCTCGGCATCATCAAGCCAGATCCCGGGCAGGTCGAGCGCGAACGCGAGCGCTACGCTGCCCGCGGCATCGACGCAGCCGTCACGGCGGCGTCGCCATATAGCGGCTCCGAACGATTGCGCGAGGCGCGCGCGGCCGGTGAGCTGCTGCGCGCCGAGGACGTCGAACTGGTCTGGATGACCTGCGTGGGTATGGACGAAGCGATGCGCGCGGAGGTCTCAGCTGTCACAGGCGTGCCGGTCCTGCTGGCCCAGTCATTGCTGGCCCGCAACGTCGCCGAGCTGCTGCCTGCGGCGGTCCCGGCCGAAGTGATGGCGGCTGACTAGCGTGGGAGCGGCGACACTGACGCCGGGCGACAAGCCCCGCTGCGCGTGGAGCGGCGACGACCCGCTCTATTGCGCCTACCACGACAACGAGTGGGGCGTCCCGGTGCGCGACGACCGGGCCCTATTCGAATTCCTGATCCTCGAAGGCGCCCAGGCAGGCTTGAGCTGGATCACGATCCTCCGCAAGCGCGAGGGCTACCGCGCCGCGTTCGACGGCTTCGACCCAGAGATCATCGCCCGCTACGACGAAGCGCGCATCCAGCAGCTCCGCGAGGACGAGCGCATCGTTCGCAACCAGGCCAAGATCCGGGCGACGGTCGGTAACGCGCGCGCCTATCTGGACCTGCTCGACACCGGTCAATCATTCAGCGATTTCATCTGGTCCTTCGTCGATGGCGAGCCGATTCAGAACCGGTGGGGCACATTGGCGGACGTGCCGGCCTCGACACCGGAGTCCGAGGCGATGAGCAAGGAACTGAAGCGGCGGGGCTTTCGCTTCGTCGGCCCGACGATTTGTTATGCCTTCATGCAGGCCGCCGGGCTGGTCAACGACCACCTGACGAGTTGCTTCCGCTGGGAGCAACTGGGGGGCCAGCCGGCGACGGAAACACGTGCGATTGGAGATGCCGCGCGATGACTGTCGACACGACCTACGAAGCTCGCTTGCGATCGCTAGTCTCAGCCGAAAAGCTGGCGAGCCATCTGGAACGCTTCAGCAAGCTCTTTCGCGACTCGGGCACGGAGGATGAGTGGGAGGCGGCGCGCTACGTCAAAGCGCGTATGGACGAGTACGGCATCCCCTGTGAGATCCTATCCTTTCAATCGCTGATCTCCCTGCCCGGCCCCGGCGAACTGGACCTGCTAGGCGAGAATAGCGAGGTCATCGAATCGTTTCACGTGCGGACGCGCTCATTCGGGGCGCAGACGCCAGAGGGCGGCGTCACCGCCGAACTGGTCTATGTGCCATTCGAGCGCCCCGAGGCTGGCGCGATGATCTTCAGCCACCGGGCGGTGCAGGGCGATTACAGCGGCCTGGATGTGCGCGGTAAGGTCGTGCTGACCATGGACGGCGGGCCGGACGGCATCCGCAGGGCCGAGGAGCGCGGCGCGCTGGGCCACATCCACATCTGGCCCTCGGACGAGTCAGTCGTCCACGAGATGATCGCGACCAGCGTCTGGGGCACGCCGACGCCTGAGACCGCCAGCAACATCCCTGGCATCCCGGCACTCGGCGTCAACAACGCCGACGGCGAGAAGCTGGCGGAGCTCTGCCGGAATGGAACCGTGCGCGTCCGGATGGTCTCCAACGTCGACACCCGCTGGCGCGAGGTGCCGCTGACCGTCGCCAACGTCAAGCCGGGCGCAATCGACGCGGGCGAGCGCTTCCTGCTCGTCGGCGCGCATATCGACTCGTGGTACGAGGGCATCACCGACAACGCAACCGGCGACGCCGCGCTGATCGAGATGGCGCGCGTGCTTCAGGAGCAGCGCGAGGGGCTGCGCTACGGCGCGCGCTTCTGCTGGTGGCCGGGTCACTCGACCGGGCGATACTCTGGCTCGACCTGGTATGTCGACACCCACTTCATGGAGCTGCGCCAGAACTGCCTCGGCTACCTGAACATCGACTCGCCGGGCGTGCGCGAGACCGAGATCTGGGATTGCCGCTACAACATGGGCGAAATCGAGCACATCACCGCGGCGGTCGTGCGGGAGCTGTCCGGCCAAGAACCGAACATCCGCCGTCCGCTCAAGGCCGGAGACCAGTCGTTCCTGGGCGTCGGGCTGTCCAGTCTCGGAGCGTTCCGAATGCTGCCGGTCGACCACCCGGACCGCAAGGCAGTCGGCGGCTGCGGCGGCGCCTACTGGTGGCACTCGCCCGAGGACACACTTGACAAGGCCGACCCGAAAATCCTGGCCGACGATGTGCGCATCTACGTCACGATGGTCGCCCGGATGTGCTGCCCGGCCGTCCACCCATTCAACTTCGTGCCGTCGGCAAACGATTTCCTGCAGCAGCTCACCGACCTTCAAGAGGCCGCGGGCACCCATCTGGACCTGTCGGAGGTGATCGCCGCCGCCGAGCGTTACCGGGCGGCGGCCGAGCGGGTGGCCACGCTGGCTCCAGCAGATATCGAGAGCCATAACGCTGCGCTGCTAAGGGTGACCCGGATCGTGAACCCCGCGCTGTTCACGATCGACGGCCCGTACGAGTTCGACCCGGCGCTCCAGCTTCCGGTGCTGCCCGGCCTCGCGCCGATGCGGCAGTTGGCCGTGCTGGA
>DATGQR010000064.1:0-2802 GCA_035304105.1 Thermomicrobiales bacterium
CGGTGGATCTGATCGTGAGGGATCGGTACGTGGTCCAGCAGCGTCTCGCGCGCCATCCGGTAGTTGCTCTGCTCGTGGTCCGGTGGCACGCACCGCTCGTCGCCCCAGAAGACGTGCACGCGCGACCAGTCGATCGCGTCCGCCTGGGGCGGCTCGGCCAGCAGGCGGTAGAGCGCCCGAGGTGTCGAGCCGCCGGAGAGTGCGACGGTGAATCGCTCGCGCTGGGCGATCTGCTCGCGCGCGATGGCGACGAAGCGGCGCGCCGCGGCCTCGGCCAGCGCCTCCGCGTCGGGCACGACGACGACCGTTTGCTCTCTCATAATTCCTCCCGCTTCCGCAGCGCACTGACGAAGCCCCGCGCTGCGTCGAGCGCGTCCTCGTACAGGGTATCGTGCCCGGGTCGCCGCAGGTCGTGCACCAGCAGCTCCCCGACGTCCGAGGGCGTGCAGCGGGTAGCGTACTCGAGCCGCGGCGCGCCGTCGACCAGCGTGCTGACCCGAATGGTGCCGAGGTCTTCGTCGACCCGGGCGGCGCGGAACTCGCTGCTGCGGCGGCCGTCGTCCGCCGTGAGCGTGGCTGCCAGCAGCAGCCCGTTGAAGCGGCGCGGCACCGGTGCGCGCTCCACCACGACCGTCAGATCCCGCCCGTCGGGGCGGCGCGCGGTGAAGACCATGGCTTCCTTCCCCCAGCGCTCGGCGCCACGCACCTGCCAGCCCAATCGACTCGCGATCCAGGCGGCAAACAACAGCGCCTGCGCGGGGTTGTCAGCCGCGCCACGTGCGTGCCCGTAGCGCAGCGTCATCCGCGACACGGCATCGAGCGCCCATTGGTGATCGGGCGCGTCGAAGAACTGGGCCATCACCTCGCGCCAGGTCATCATGCGGGCCCAGTTCAGGTCGCTGATGGCGCACCCCTGGTCCAGGTGTCGGCATAGGTCATAGAGTCGGGTCAGGTTGACCAGGCAGTGGGTGAAGTCGAGCGAGTCGATCACCAGACGATCGACCGCGCGGGCGACCCGGACCATCCCAGGGTCGCGCAGCGGCGGCAACCCCGGCCACCAGAGGAACGTCCTCAGGTCCGGCAACACGAGCGCGGGGATCACGCTGGCAATGACGTGCGAGGCGCGGGGCGGGACCGGGACGATGATCTGCTCGAAGCAGGGCGCGATGTGCGCATCGGGGATGGCGGAGCACTGGGTCGTGACCTGAGCCTCAAGCGCGCGGCTCGGGTCAGCAGCGTCCGAGGCGGTCACGAAGATGACGACGCGCGACGGATGGTGCACCGAGAGCTGGCCCATCATGCGCGCGAGCCGGACGGCCGCCACCCGGTCGGGGGCGACGAGCACCAGATTGAGGACGCTCGTCCGGGTCGGCACGACGTCCATCTGCGTCAGTGCGACCAGGTCCGGCGCTTTCCACAGGTTCGACAGCTCTCGCTCGATCGCCTCGACATCGACGGCGGGTCCAGGGAACCCGATGACGTCCCGGCTGATATCGACCTCGGCCATGTACCCTCCCCCGTGCACCCTGCGCGGCTACTGCGCTGATATGGAGCGCTGGACTCTGGCCGGCTCCCGTCTCGCCGCATATCCATGAAGAGCCGGCGAGATGCCGACGATCCTGGTGATCCCGGCCGGTGTCCTAGGGACGGCGCCACTCGCGGCCGTCTCGGGCCAGGAACTCGTCAGCCTCGGGCGGCCCCCACGTCCCCGCCTCGTAGTTGGGGAACAACGGCGGCGGCGCCTCGGCCCAGCCCTCCAGGATCGCCGTGATCGGCCGCCAGGCTGCCTCGGTTTCGTCCCGGCGCGTGAAGAGCGTCGAGTCGCCGAGCATGCAGTCGAGCAGCAGCCGCTCGTACGCGTCGGGCGACTCAACCAGGAACGAGGTGCCGTACAGGAACCCCATGTTGACCGAGCGCAGGCGAATCTGCGGCCCCGGCACCTTGGCGGCGATCTTCAGCGAGATGCCCTCGTCCGGCTGAATTCGGATGGCTAGCACGTTTGGTTCCAGCGATTCGGCAGCCGCGCCGCGGAAGAGTGGGTGGGGCACGCGCTTGAACTGGATTGCGATCTCCGTTACCCGGCGCGGCATCCGCTTGCCGGTGCGCAGGTAGAAGGGAACCCCGGCCCAGCGCCAGTTGTCGATGAAGAGCTTGAGGGCCACGAAGGTCTCAGTCATCGAGTTGGGATCGACGTTCGGCTCCTCGCGGTAGCCTGGTACAGGCTGGCCGCCGACCCAGCCGGCGCTGTACTGCCCGCGCACGGTGATCTCATCCACGCGTGCCGGGTCGACCTGCCGGATGGCGCGCAGCGCCTTGACCTTCTCGTCCCGCACGGCGTCCGCCTCGAAGGCGATCGGCGGCTCCATGGCGATGACGCTGAGGAGCTGCAGCATGTGGTTCTGCACCATGTCGCGCAGCGCGCCGGACTGGTCGTAGTAGGCGCCCCGGCCTTCGATCCCGATGCTCTCGGCCACCGTGATCTGCACGTTGTCGATGTAGTTGCGGTTCCAGATCGGCTCGAAGATCCCGTTGGCGAAGCGGAAGGCGAGGATGTTCTGGACCGTCTCCTTGCCCAGGTAGTGGTCGATCCGGAAGACCTGCTCCTCCTCGAAGATGCGGAGCAAGCGGTCATTGAGCGCCCGCGCGCTTTGGAGATCCCGCCCGAACGGCTTCTCGACGATCAGGCGCGTCCAGCCCCCCGCCTCGCCCGGCTTGTTCAATCCGGCGCGACCGAGGTTGTCAACGATCGTCTCGTAGCGGTCCGGGGGCGTCGCGAGATAGTAGATGCGGTTGCCCTGCGTG
>DATGQR010000065.1:0-8629 GCA_035304105.1 Thermomicrobiales bacterium
ACACCAACCCGCTCTGCGGCGACCGGGTGCGGATCGACCTGCGAATCACTGACGGCGTGCTGAGCGACGTCGCCTTCACGGGCCGCGGTTGCGCCATCTCACAGGCTTCGGCCTCGATGCTGACCGAAATGGTCAAAGGCCAGACGGTCGAGGCCGCCGCGGCGATCACCAACGATGAGATGCTTGAGGAGATCGGCGTCGAGATCAGCCCGGCGCGCATCAAGTGCGCCCTGCTGGGCTTGCACGTCCTGCGCGTGGCGCTCGACAACTACCAGCGCAGCGGCGCGACGAGCACTGACGTCGAGTTGAGCCAGGGAGAGTAGCTTTGTCCGACGAATTCCACACCGTCGCCCGCGTCGGTGACCTCGAACCGGGCGAGATGACCCAGGTGCGCATCGGGCGCAAGCGCATCGCGCTCTACAACGTGGACGGCGAGTACTTCGCCACCGATGACACCTGCACCCACGAGGAGGCCTCGCTGACCGAGGGCTTTCTCTACGGCGACATCGTTGAGTGCCCGCTCCACGGGGCGGCCTTCAACGTGCGCACCGGGGAGGTCGAGGCATTCCCCGCGGTCGTCCCGGTCGACACCTTCGAGGTGCGCGTGGTCGGCGACGAGATCCAGATCAACCCGACGCCGCGCTGAACCCGGCAGGGTTCGCCGGCACAGGCAGGTACAATTTCTGCGACAGCAGCGTTGCACGCGAAAGCAAGGAGAACAGACCCGTATGGCTACGATTACCCCGGAAGCGGTCTACGAGTCGATGAAGGAAGTCATTGACCCGGAGATCGGTGTCAACATCGTCGACCTCGGCCTCGTCTACGGAGTGGACGTGGACGAGCAGAACAACGTCGAAGTCACGATGACGCTGACCTCGATGGGCTGCCCGCTCGGCCCGGTCATCATCCGCGACATCCAGAACGCAGTGGCCGGCGACCACGAGGGCGTCAACGAGGTCAACGTGCGCATCGTCTGGTCGCCCCCGTGGTCGATCGAGATGATGAGCGAGGACGCCAAGGACGAACTGGGTATCTGGTAGTGGCGTCGGCGAGGCCACAGCGGCCCACGAACGGGAGCTAACGCATGCTGCCGGCCAGCTCCGGCGCGACGGACGACCTCACCGGCCCGCGTGACCCCGCCGCCAGGTGGGCGACGAGCTGCTGGCTGGCAGCGTGCGAGCACTTCGAAGATCAGCGCCTGGCCGGCGCGGCGGTGGTACTCCGCGCGGCCGGGCGCATCCTCTTAACCGGCGCCGGTGTCGGGCTGGATGCCGCCCGTTTTGGCGCGCTCGCGCTCCAGGAGGCCGGCTTCGAAGCCCAGGCCGGGCACGCCGCCGACCTGGCCGAGGGCGGGTTCCGGCTTCAGCCGGGCGATACCCTCCTCGGCATCGACACCGGGCGACGCGACGTCCCAGCCGCGCTCTCTCGGGCCCGCGAGCTGGGCCTGCAAACACTGGGGCTGACCGATCGTGACCTCACGCTGATCGACCCCGACGTGCTCCTTTATTATGTCGAACCAAGCGACGGCCTCGCTCCAGATCGACGCTCGCCGCTACCAGTCTGCGCCATGCTGAGCATGCTGGTTGCCCGCGCCGAGCCAGCCGCCAGGCTCGCCTTCGACGCCACCACGTTCCATACCCAGATCGAGCGCCTGGCTGCCGCGCGCGTCGCGGCCGCCCAGGTCGCCGACCGGCTCGCCGAGCAGCCGGGCCGACTGGTGATCGGCTCGATGGGTCCGAGCACCTGGGTTGCGGAAAGCATTGCGCGCAGGATTAATCGGCTCGCTCCCGGCCCGGCCGCCGCCACCGCGGTCGTTACGCACCTCAGGGACCTGAGCGCTCCAGGCTGGCAGTTCCGGCCAGACGACATCCTGATCACGCTCGAACCAGCCGGCGGCGAGCCCCCAGAAGAGTACGCGGATAGCTCGCCAGCCCTGCACTGGCGCATTGGCGGCGCGCGCGGAGCAGCCGGGCTGCACACGCGCCTCAATCTGCCTTCGCCGACGCTCGCCTCGCTTGGGGTGGCCTTTGTCCTGGAGCTGTTGCTGGACGAACTGGCCGCGCGGTAGCCGCAGATGTACGACGCATTGACCATCGCCGCCATCGCCGACGAACTCGCCGCCACGATCGTGCGCGGCCGCGTCCAGCGCGTCCAGCATGGCGACGAATTGACACTCTCCTTCGAGATCTACGCCCGGGGCCGCCGCCGCTGGATCACAGTGAGCGCCGACCCGCAGGACGCCCGCATCGTCGCCGAAGACGGCCGGCCACCGGTCGATTCCGATACCGTCTCGCCAATGCTCCTGCTACTACGCAAGTACGTCCGCGGCGCGAGGGTACTGGCCGTCGACCAGCCGCGCTTCGAGCGCATTCTGCGCATTACCCTCACCCAGGCAGGCTACGACGAGGCCGACGAGGATGCTCCGCCGGAGTTGATCATCAACGACCTGGTGATCGAGTTGATGGGCCGCCACTCCAACATCATCCTGGTCGACGAGACGGGCCGCATCCGCGATTCGGTCAAGCGTGTGACGCCCGGCATGAGCCGCGTGCGCACGGTGATGCCCGGCAACGCCTACGCGCCCCCGCCGCCACAGGACAAGCTCGACCCCACGCTCGCCGGACCGTCAGATCTGCTGGTCGAAGCCGACGGCGACACCAGTCGCCTCGATCGCTGGCTGGTGGCCACATTCCTGGGGATCAGCCCGTTACTGGCTCGCGAGATCCTCTATCGCACCGGGCTGGAGGCCGACGCCGAGCCGCGCAGCCTCTCCGTCGCCGACGCCGAAGCCCTGCTTCGGGCGATGCGCGCCGTGCTGCAGCCGCTCGACTCCGGCGCGTGGTCCCCGGCGCTCTATCACCACGACGGCGGCGCGACCTTCTACGCCATCCCCCTTCATCATCTGAGCGACCGGGACGACGTCACCATCGAGCCGATGGACTCGATCCTCGCCGCCGCCGGCCGCGCTTATCAGCTAGGATCCCCGGCTGATACCCGTCCGGATCGCCACGCGCCCCGCCGCGCTCGCCTGGTCGCCGAAATCGACGCGGCCCGCGAGCGGCTCCAGCGCCGGGTCGCCAACCTCGAGCGCCAGGCCCGCGACACGGCCTCGCCGGAAGAGCTGCGCCAGAAGGGCGAGCTGATTTACGCCTACCTCTGGATGATCGAGCCAGGCATGGATGAGCTGGTCACTCCAGATGGCCTGAAGATTGAGTTGGATCCCAACCTCTCGGCGAACGACAACGCCCAGGCCTACTTCGAGCGCTACCGCAAAGCGCAGTCGGCCGCCGAGGAGATCCCGCGCCGCCTGGAGGCGACCCGCCAGCAGCTCGAATACGTCGAGCAATTGCGCCTCAACGCCGAGCAGGCCGAGAGCTACGACGAGATCGAGTCCGTGCGCATGGAATGGCAGGAGTTCGCCGCCCAGACCCAGGGCGTCGGGACGGCCTCACGCCCCGGCGGCTCGCGCCCGGCGCAGTCAGCGCGGCGGCCCAGGCGGATCGATCTCGACTCCGGCGCGACCATTTGGATCGGTCGTACCGGCAAGCAGAACGACACCGTCACCTTCGACATTGGCCTGCCCACCGACCTCTGGCTGCATGCCCGCGACATGCCGGGCGCGCACGTCATCCTGCGCCCCGCGCCCGGTCGCGAGCCCAGCGACCGGGACGTCGAGATCGCCGCGTCCCTCGCCGCCTACTACAGCGCCGGCCGAAGCTCCGGCCGCGTGCCGATCGACGTCACCGAGCGGCGCAACGTCCGCAAGATCCGCGGCGCCGGCCCCGGCATGGTCACCTACCGTGGTGAGTACACCATCGACGTCGAGCCCCGCTCCGAAGAGCAGTTGCAGCTCGCGGCCCGCTAGGCCTCATCCGGCCCGGCGAAGCCCCCAAACCGAAACCCCAAAATCACATCGCATGTTTCTTGACCGCATCTTGGAATCGTGACTACCCGACATCGTAGGGTTATCCACTCGGCACCAGGTCCGAGGTCGAAAACGGGTGGAGACAAGCTCCACCCCGAAGGTAATTGAACGGCTGCGCTTCCGTGGCCGCGTCAGGTAAGGCGGACGAAGAGGATGCCCAGTTCGTAGAGGACGTAGATCGGCAGGGCAATGATCATCATGTTGACCGGGTCGGGCGTCGGTGTGATGATCGCCGCGGCGATCAGGACGCCGATGAAGGCGAACTTGCGAGCGCGCCCGAGCTGCTGCGCCGTCACGACCCCAAGCTTACCTAGAATGAACATCAACGCCGGGAGTTCGAAGGCGATGCCGATACCCAGCATCAGCCGCAGGTAGAAGGTCACCAGCTCCGAGGCGCGCGGATCCCAGTTGAACAGGCTGGACTTGAACCCCGACAGGAAGTCCAGCGCGCGCGGGATGGCGATGAAGAAGGCGAATGCCATGCCGCCCACGAAGAGCGCCGAGACCACCGGCAACGACAGATAGACCGCGCGCTTCTCGCGCCTGGTCAGACCCGGCGCAATGTAGCGCAGCGCCTGGAACACCAGCATCGGCATCGACAGCGCGATGGCGATGTAGAGCAGTACCTTGAACCAGGTCACGAAGCCCTCAGTCGGCGAAAGCGTCACGACCTCGCCGTCCGGCACGTTGGCCTGCTCGGCGATGGCCCGGAACACCTCGTCGACGATGAAGAACGACGCGATCAGCGCAATCAAGACGGTGACGGTGCAGTAGATGATTCGGATGCGCAGTTCTTCGAGGTGCTCCTGGAGCGTCATCTCCAGGAAGAACTCGGGATCTTCCGAATCGTCTGGCGGCGGCGGGAAATCGCCCTGCGGGGGCGGACCATCGCCACGGCCGCGCCACGGACGGGGGAGCCGGTCGGTGATGCTAGCCATGGTCGCTCAGATCTCTCGAGTCTTCAGGTTCATCGGGAAACTGCTCGCTTCCTGTCGTCGATGTCGGCGAGGTTGCGGGCTAGTTCGGCCTCAGCCCGGCCATCCCCGGGCATCAGAGCCAGCCCGAAGCGGCGCGCTGGCGCCAGCCGCGCTTGCGTGGGTGACCTTCGCCCTGCATTGTTCATGTGGGGACCGGGACGCTTCGCGCGGCGCGTGCCGCGTCAGCCAGCCCTCCCGAGCCCCACACCTCGATCAATCGCCTGGACCAGACTCGACCGGCGCCGCAGCTCCCAACGAGCCGGGTCCTAGGCAGTGTTCTCGTCGATATAGTCAACGGCATCGCCGACAGTTCGGATGTTCTCCACCTCTTCATCCGAGATCTCGATGCCGAATTCCTCTTCGAGCGACATGACGAGCTCGACCATGTCCAGCGAATCGGCGTTGAGATCCTGGACGAACTCGGCTTCCCGCGTCACCTGGTCGGGCTCTACCCCCAGTTGCTCGGCAACAATTCCCTGCAACCGCTCGAAAACCGTAGACACTCTGGTGTCCTCCCCCTCGACGTTCTTTCGCCCCACATGGGCGCCTACGGTGAATGATATACCGCAGGGTAACTCCCGACATGCCAGCACGCGCCACCATGACAAGCGGGCGCTCGACTTGCGACCGTCCGTCGATGCCAACTCTGTGGCGCGGCAACCGACGAATCATAAACGACTCGCCGACTCCCCTACAACCGGGTCGCACGGCTCACTCCTCAGCCGCGCCGCCGCCGCCCTCTTCGTCACGCTCGCCTTCGCCAGCGTCGACCAGCGCCCCGAGCGCGCCGTTGACAAAGCGGCCCGACGCCTCGCCGCCGTAGTCCTTGGCAATCTCGATCGCCTCGTTGATCACCACCTTCGGCGCGACGCTAAATTCTTCCCCCAGCTCGCAGACCGCGACCCGCAACACGTTGCGGTCCACCGTGGCGAGCTGCTCGACTGGGAAGGCTGGCGCGGCCACGGCGATCTTGGCGTCGATCTCGTCCAGCTTCGAAGCCAGCACGCGCACCAGCCGTTCGGCGTACGAGGCGTCCAGCCGCTCCAGCTCGCCGGCCGCCCGGTAGCGGTCGAGGAGCTCCAGCGGGTCACGGCCGGTCAGGTCGCGCTCGAAGAAGATCTTCATGGCCAGCTCGCGCGCCAAACGCCGGGCGGGCAGCCGCGGCGCGTTGCGTCGCCGGCGCCGCCGGCCGCTCATGTCCTGGCCGCCTCGCCGACCGGCGGAGCCAGCCCCGCCAGCGCCTCCGCCCCCTCGAAGGTCTCGAAGCGCGCCATCAGCTCGGGCACCAGCCTGGTGCTGACCTCACCGGCGCGAAATGCGGGATCGCGCAGCACCCGCTTGAGGAACGGGATCGTCGTCTCGACCCCGGTCACGAAGGTCTCGGCAAGGGCGCGCTCCATGCGGGCGATCGCGATCTCGCGAGTCGGTCCCCAGACGATCACCTTGCCGAGCAGCGAGTCATAGTTGGGCGGGATGCGGTAGCCGGGGTACAGATGCGAGTCCACGCGCACGCCCGGGCCGCCGGGCGCCAGGTAGCCCTCGACGATGCCGCTGGACGGCGCGAAATCGCGGCTGGGATCCTCCGCATTGATCCGGCATTCGATCGCGTGTCCGTCCATCCTGACGCGTTTCTGATCGAAATCCAGTTCCTCGCCAGCCGCCACCCGGATCTGCCAGGTCACCAGGTCCATGCCAGTCACCATCTCGGTCACCGGGTGCTCGACCTGAACGCGCGTGTTGGCTTCGATAAAGTAGTGCTTCCCGTCCTCATCGACCAGGAACTCAAAGGTGCCGACGCCGACGTAATCAATGTCACGCGCCAGCTTGATGGCGTCCTTCGAGAGGTTGTCGCGCAGGCGCTTGCGAATGCCGGGGGCCGGCGCCTCCTCAATCAGCTTCTGGTGCCGCCGCTGAACCGAGCAGTCGCGCTCCCCGAGCGAGCGCACGTTGCCATGCTTGTCTGCCAGGATCTGGACCTCGATGTGCCGCGGCCGCTCCAGGTAGCGCTCGGCGTAGATCGAGCCATTGGCGAAGGCCGCCTGGGCCTCGGCCTGGGCTAGCGGGAGCATGCGCAGCAGCTCGCGCTCGTCGTTGGCCACGCGCATCCCGCGCCCGCCGCCACCCGCCGCCGCCTTGAGCATCATGGGAAGGCCGACCTTGCGGACCAGCTCACGCACGTTGAGCGTCGGGCCGAGACCCTCATCGGAGCCAGGCAAAACGGGTACGCCGCTGGCTTCGGCCTGCTTGCGCGCCGCCGCCTTGTCGCCCATCGTGCGAATCGTCTCCGGATAGGGCCCGATGAAGGCCAGGTTGACCTCGCGGCAGACCTCGGCCAGCGTGGCGCTCTCCGCCAGGAAGCCGTAACCGGGATGGATCGCGTCGCAGCCAGTGGCCAGCGCCGCGCTGATGATCGAGGGGATGTGATTGTAGGAGCGCGCGGCCGGGCCGGGCCCGATGCAGACTGCCTCGTCGGCGAGCTGGACGGGCAGCGACTCGCGGTCGACGTCGCTATAGGCCACCACGCCCTGGATGCCCAGATCGTGGCAGGCGCGGAGAATCCTCAGGGCGATCTCTCCGCGATTGGCGATCAGGATCTTGCTAAACATCGTCCCGGCGCGCTCAGGTCGCCATGAACATGCCGCCGTCGACCGATAGCACATTCCCGGTGATGTAGCGCGCCGCCGGGGAGACCAGGAAGGCGACCGCGCCAGCGACGTCCTCCGGCTCGCCCAGGCGGTTCAACGGGATCATCTCCAGCGCCCACTTCTTGAAATCCTCGGGCAGCACGTCGGTCAGGCGCGTGTCGATGAAGCCCGGCGCGACGGCGTTGACGGTAATGCCCCGCGAGCCGACCTCCTTGGCCATCGACTTGGTCAGGCCGATCAGGCCCGCCTTGGCGGCCGCGTAGTTGGCCTGCCCCACGTTGCCGACCAGGCCGATCACCGAGGTCAGGTTGACGATCGTGCCCGAGCGCTGGCGCATCATCGGCCGCAAAACCGCCTTGGAGCACAGGAACGCGCCCTTGAGATTGGTGTCGAGGACCGCGTCCCAGTCCTCTTCCTTCATGCGCAACATCAGCGTGTCGCGGGTGATGCCGGCGTTGTTGATCAGCGCGTCGATGCGGCCCCAGTGATTCATCACCGCTTCGACCATTGCGGCGACGTCCTCGGCGTCGGTCACGTCGGCCTTGACCGCCAGCGCCTCGCCGCCGTTCGCCGAGATCTCGTTGCAGACCTCGTCGGCGAGCGACTGGTCACCGCGATAGTTCACCGCCACCGCGAAGCCATCGCCGGCCAACTGCAGGGCAATCGCCTTGCCGATGCCGCGCACCGCTCCGGTGACGATCGCGACCTTCCGCTCCTCGCTCATGCGCTCTCCCCATCATCAGCTAGCAACTGGTCGGCGGTCTTCACGGCCAGCGAGCGGTCGATCCGCCGCGCCAGCCCCGCCAGGACATTGCCCGGACCGATCTCGACCGCCGCGCTGACGCCCTCCGCCACCAGCGTCTCGACGACCCGTACCCACTGTACCGAGCGGGAAATCTGCTCGACCAGTTCCCGGCGCAGATCGTCCGGATGGCTGATCGGCGTGGCGTCGACGTTGGTGACCAGCGGCGCGATCGGCTCGCGCATCTCCACCTTTTCAATGTCCTCGGCCAGCGCGGCCGCGACCGGCTCCATCAGTGACGAGTGGAACGCGCCGTTGACCGGCAAGCGCACGACCCGGC
>DATGQR010000066.1:0-3084 GCA_035304105.1 Thermomicrobiales bacterium
CCTGGTTGAAGCGCGAGTAGATCGCGTCGATTGCCAGCAGATAAGCGCCCGAGGCGGGCAACTCCGCCAGGACCGACATGTGGCCGGGGGCGTGGCCGGGCGTCTCCAGCAAGGTGAGACCGCTGGCGATCTCGTAGTCGCCGTCGATCAGGTGGTACTGGAGCCGGGAGCCGTCGCTGGCGAACTCCGGGATGCCACCGGGGATGCCGGCGTCCCAGCGCTCGCGGCCCCAGGCGTGCGCGTCGCGGTGGATCAGGATGTCCACGCCAGCGAAGTCGGCGGTATTGCCGGCGTGGTCGAAGTGCGTGTGGGAGAGCACCAGCAGGTCGATGTCGTCGACCGTCAGGTTCAGCTCGGCGAGCCGGTTCTCCGGGTCGTCCTCGCGCCGGAGCATCGGCTTGAGGTACTGGGTGAACTCGGAGTCGCCGTACTCATACATCGGCTCGTCGATGTGGCGGCGGTTGGGGCCGTTGTCGACCATCACGCGCCGGCCGTCGGAGAGCTCGAAGAGATAGCCGACGAAGTGGCACACCGCCCAGCGGCCGTCCAGATCGCCCGGGGCCATTACCTTGCCGAGATCGATATCGGCCTCGCCGAAATCGAGGATCATCATCGAAGCCAGCGTCGCCATGCGGTGTTCTCCCATCGTACGTGTGCTTCATCCAGTATAGTGACGCGGATGGGGGCATACGAGCGAGGGGTGAGCGGTGAGCGACGAGCGTGACGAGCAGTTGCGGGGCGAGGGTGAGACGCAGGGGCGGCCCGCGCCGCGCAACCCCTTCGCCGAGCCGAGCGCCGACGACCTGCCGCCGGAGCGACCGGCGCTGATCCAGACGCGCCGTTCGGCGGCCCTGGCCGGCGTGATCGTCGGGTTGGTGGCGTTGTTCTTCTTCGTCCTGATCTGTGTCTTCGCTTCATACGCGTTCGGCTAGGCGGGGCGGAATTTGGCGCGTTCTGATTCCCCGAAACGCGGGCGTCGCGAGCTGCCCCTGACCGTTCTGCGACACCGCGACTTCCGGCTCATCTGGGCGGGCGAGGCGGTTTCCAGTCTGGGCACGCAGATGCACGCCCTGGCGCTGTCCTGGCAGGTCTTCGATTTGACCGGCAGCGTGGCGCTGCTCGGTGTGCTCGGGCTGGTGCGCGCTGTCTCGCTGATGATCGTCTCGATGGCCGGCGGGGCGATCGCCGACTCGGTCAACCGCCGCCACCTGCTGGTGGCCACTAACCTTGGGCTGCTGTTCCTCAGCGCGCTGCTGGCCGTGGCAACTTACGCCGGCTTCGTCAACGTCATCCTGCTGTTCGTGGTGGCGGCGCTGGTCTCCGCCGTCTCGTCGTTCGACAGCCCGGCGCGCCAGGCGTTGATCCCGACGCTGGTGCCGCGCGGCCGCATCCCCGACGCGATGTCGGTGAATATCCTGACCGGCAACGTGGCCGACATGCTCGGCCCGGCGATTGGCGGCTTCGCGATCGCACTGATCGGCATCTGGGGCACCTACGCCATCGACGCCGCCAGCTTCCTGGCGGTGGTGCTGGCGCTCATGCTGATGGAGCGGCGCGACGACGAGCGCGTGCGCATCGCGCGCGCCAGCATGTCGATGGTCGTCGAGGGGCTGAAGTTCGTCCGCGACACGCCGGTGATCTACGGGGTCATGCTGCTGGACTTCCTGGCGACGATCCTGGGGGCGACGGTGGCGCTCACGCCGGTGTTCGCCGAGCGGATCTTCGAGTCCGGGCCGCAGGGCCTGGGCCTGCTGAACTCGGCGCCGGCGGTCGGCGCCGTGGCCGGGGCGGCCGTGATGAGCCTTGCGCCGCCGCCGCGGAATCCCGGCAAGGTGATCGTCGGGGCTGTCATGAGCTACGGCGTGTTCCTTGCGCTCTTCGGGCTGTCGCCCAGTATTTGGATCGCGATGATCTTCCTGGCGGGTTACGGTGCTTCGGACGCCGTCAGCATGACGATGCGCCACACGATCCGCAACCTGGCGACGCCGGACCACCTGCGCGGCCGCGTGGCGGCGACGCACTCGACCTTCTCCTCGGGCGGGCCGCGGCTGGGCGAGTTCCAAACCGGCATCGCGGCCAGCCTGATTGGCGTGCGCGCCACGCCGGTGATCGGCGGCATCGGCTGCGTGCTGGTGGCGCTGGGGATCGCCAAGCTGATCCCGGCGGTGCTCAACTACAGCTTCTCCGACCACGAGGCGTCCGACGAGGCGGCCCGCAGCCCCGCGGACTGACGCGCCCCGGGGCGGCCAGTGCGCGTGATACTCTGGAAGCACGGACAACTTACCGACAGGAGATCACCGATGCTCTCCGAAGTCCCCCGTCTCCTGCTGCTCGGTCTGGTGGCCGCCATCGCGGCGGCCGGTGTCGCCCTCGCTCTCGATGTGCTCGCCGGTCTGGGCGACTGGCGCCAGAACGCCTACCTGCTGCTGGCCGTCGCCATGCTGCTCTTCGCGCTCCTGGCCGTGCGCGTCGGCAACCTGTTGCCCGAGCACGCCGCCACGCGCGCCTCCTACGCCGAGAGCATCGCCCGCAGCGTCTCCCAAGCCGACCCCGCCACCGCCCCCGTCCAGAGCGACCCGATCCGGGCCCACTGGCTCTGGCCCATCGCCCCGCTCCTGGCCACCATGATCCTGATCGGCCTCGGCTGACGACGGCGATTCGCCCCAATCTCTGCCTGACCCTGCTGGCGCGATGGCTGCCGGCACCCGGCAAGCCCTCGGCATCGGGATGACAGCACTAGGAACTGCGCTGGTGGTCGGACCGGGGAGTCTGGCATCACTAGTGCGCCGTTCCGTCCTGCTGTGATGCATGGGGGGCGGGTCGCTACGGAATCGGCGCTGTATCCACCTCCAGGGGAGATGGAGGTGCGGACCGCCACCCAATAGGAGTGGATGAGGAGACACGGTGGCCTGGTCTCGTGCGCGCGAGGAAGTTGGCAATCCACCGGCTGAAAACCCTTTACCAAGCTCTGTCTAACAAATACACTGGCGTATGTGGGCATGACGCCATATGCGTGAGTGGAGAGACTCAAGATGAGTCTTGCGCGGGACGTGCGGTCGAATCCGCGTGGGTATGTCCTGGGTG
>DATGQR010000067.1:0-8795 GCA_035304105.1 Thermomicrobiales bacterium
ACCGACTTCGGCGGCCACGTCGACGCCCCGCCCGGCTGCTAGCGACCGCAACCCGCGGGCGCGCTATGGACGATCCATGACGCGCCCGTACGCATGCTCTTGTGGGGATGTGCCAACTGTCATCATCCCGTAGAGGCGTCAGGGGGTATCGCCCCCTTGTCCGGTCATGGGGATGGTCTCGGATCCAGGGCGACCGGGCCGGTCGCCCTGGTTCGGGGCGCGGGGGTGGCGGAGAGGATGCTGTCCTGCCACATCAAGCGGACGAACGCCCGCCCCCCTCTCCATCCCGATAACACCGACGGCGCGAGAGGGGAATCGGCGCTCGCAGGCATCCATACCCCGTACGCCGGGCGGGTCATGTTCGAGTACCATCTGCAGCACTCGGCACTCGACGACACTCCGATGCCAGCCGATCCGCGATGCCGGACGTCAGGCGGGAACGAGATGAGGGGGGGACGATGTCGACGCTTCGGACGCCCGGACGCATCATTGCTGGCGCCTTACTGGCCCTGGTCGGCCTCGTCGGGTCGCTCGGACCGGTGAGCGCGGCCGATGGCTGGGTCGTGATCGCGACCGGCGAGTTCACCAACGACGTCAGCGATGCCCGCACGGATGGGACCTACGTCGCCTGGGTCTATGGCGCCGACAGCCCGGCCACCTCCTGCAACACGCTCAGCGCCGCCCCGCTGGCCGCGCCCGCCGACGTCACCAGCGTGACGATCGTGCGCCTGGCATCGTTCGCCGTCTCCGGCGGCGCACTCGTCTGGGAGCATCTGGTCCAGGAATGCCACCCGTACACGCCGGTCGCCGCACCAGGCATCTACGGCGTCGATCTGGAGAGCGGCGCTGACATTGTCGTCACGGTTGAGCCGACCGGCGAGCTGGCGATGGCCGGCCGCGAAGTGGCCTGGACGGCGACGAACGAATCTGGTCAGGTCGCGGCAATCCGGCTAGCGTCGGTCGATGGCGGAGCCCCGCAGACGCTCGTGACCTTCGAGCCAGCCATGGAGGTCGCCCAGCTGCGCTTCGACGGCGCGCGTGTCTCCTGGGCCGAGTTGCGCGACAGTCAGTGGCGCATTATGTCCATGACACCGGGTGAAGAGCCAGAGGAACTGCTCGTCACCGTCGAGCAGCGCTGGTTCGATGTCGCCAGCGACTGGCTGATCTGGCAGGAAGGCAACGGGCTGCTCCAGGCCCACAATCAGGTGACCGGCGAGACCCTGACGATCGACGAGCAGACGCCCTATGGCGCCTCGACCGACGGCCGCTACGTGCTCTGGGTCAGGGCCACCGACGCCACCCGGTCAACCCTGCGCGCCTACGACCTGCTGACCCGCAGCCGCTTCACCGTCGCCGACCTGAGCGGTCAGTCGGCTGAAGACACCGTCGGCATCCGCACCACCGACATCGGCGGCGGCGCGCTGGCCTGGGACGTCTACGTCTACCCCTCGCTCGGCACCCAGATCCGCGCGGCCTACCTGAGCGGCGTGCTGCCGACCGCGCCGCGCCCCGATCCGGGCACGACCGATCCCAACTGGGACTGGTACCCGGAAACCGGGCACTATCTCAGCTGGGGCTTTCGCGACTACTGGAGGCTGAATGGCGGGCTGCCGATCTTCGGATTCCCGCTGACCGAGGAGTTCGAGGAGGGCGGCTTCACCGTCCAGTTCAGCGAGCGCCAGCGCTTCGAGTGGCACCCCGAATTGGTTGGCACGCCCTACGAGGTGCTACTCGGCCGGCTGGGCGACGAGCTGCTGCTGGCTCAGGGCCGCCAGTGGATGGACTTCCCGACAGCCGCCCCCGCGACGCCCCATTACGTCCCGGAGACCGGGCACGCGATCGCGCCGGAGTTCTGGGACTACTGGTCGAGCCATGGCCTGGAGCTGGGCGATCCCGGCATCAGCTATCGCGAGTCGGTGGCGCTCTTCGGCTTCCCGCTCTCCGAGGCGATGGTCGAGACGAACGCTGACGGCGACACCGTCCTCACCCAGTACTTCGAGCGCGCCGTCTTCGAGCATCACCCGGCCAACCCGCCGGAGCACCAGGTGCTGCTGCGACGCCTCGGCGCGGAGATCCTCTCCGCCCGGGGTTGGTAACGGCCTGCACGGGCTGGCCGTCGATATGTGCCCCGAATCAACCGGCCAGGACGGTCACGATCTATTCGCCGCCAGCTAACATCCCGTTAGTATGGTGCCCATGTTTGGTAATCACTTCGTGCCCGAACGCATGAAGCAAAGCTTCGCCTGACCGGGCAAAGAAGTGATCGCCCGAGGACCGACCGCACGCGCCGCGCCACGCGGCCTGGAGCTAGCCGGAGGCCCAGCCATGCCAGTCCTGGGGCGCCGCCCGCGGCCACGCCGCTCCCAACCAGCCATCGACCGGGATAGCCACGCGCAAAACGACTGGCCGGCGACCGAAGACCAGCTCGTGCAGCGCGCTCGCAACGGCGACCGCGCCGCCTTCGAGGCGCTGGTCCAGCGCTACGAGGGGCGCATCTACGCGCTGACCTTCCGCATGGTCGGCAACGCTGAGGATGCGCTCGATCTGACCCAGGAATGCTTCATTCGCGCCTACAAGAGCCTGCCACGCACGGCTGGCAAGCTGCACGTCTCCTCCTGGCTGCACCGCATCGCCGCTAACGCCTGCCTCGACGTCCTGCGCCGGCGCAAGCTCATCCGTTGGCTGCCCTGGGATGACGCCAGGCACGAGCGCCTGCTCGGCAGCCACCCGGCCGACGACCCCGAGCGGGTCATGCTGGCCCGCGAGAGCCGCTCGCTGGTGCAGACCGTCCTCAGCAAGATGAACGACCGCTACCGCGTGGCCCTGGTGTTAAGGGAGTACGAAGGCATGTCGACCGTCGAGATCGGCGAAATCCTGGGCGTCTCCAGTTCGGCGGTCAAGTCCGCCCTCTACCGTGCCCGCGAGGAGTTCCGCATCCTCTACAGTGCCGAGACCGACGGCTAGCGCCGCCCCAATCAGGGTAACCGCGGCATCGAAATCCTGGACCCGGGACGAACTCAGGAGTTCAACAGCCGGCCGGCGAAGGCGAAGCCGCCCCGGCTCGCCCTCATCGAGATCAGCGCGCCCAGCAGGTTGGCCGCGAAGCTGCCGATGCCCAGCATCGCCGCGTAGCCCGCCCAGCGGATCAAGTCGGCATCCTGCGCCAGCACCGCCCGCGTCACCAGGATCAGGCTGGCCGCCCAGGCAAGCCACCCGATCAGCGCGATGGCGCGCTGCCAGCGCCGCGTGTGGACCAGTGGCAGGCCGGTCAGCTCCGAGCCGATCACCGGCGCCAACCCCTGGATCGCGCCGAGCGCGATGCCGCCGATCGCAAGCCAGCCGGCGGCGACCCAGTAGCCCGAGACCAGCGGCTCATCGCGCAGCAGGCCGAGCGTCACCAGCCCGGCCGCGCTCAGACCCGACAGAGCGGCCGTCAGCACGAAGAGCATCTGCGCGGTGATGCCTGCTCGCGCCACCGGGGCGTAGATGCGCACCATCTGCCCGACGAACAGCAGCTGCCCCAGGACGATCAGGGCCACCCCCAGCGTCACCCAGGCACGGCCGAAGGTGAACAGCAGCGACGGCACGGCCAGCCAGACGCCGGCGGCGATGAGCGCAAGCTCGACTCTGGCCAGCCGCTCCCGCGGGGCGCGACTGGAGCCGGAGAGCTTGGGCACCATGTGGTAGGCCACGCCGTTGACCATCAGCAGCACCCAGCCGCCCAGCATCATCAGCGCGTGGGCCGAGAGCACCTGCATCGTGACGTCCCCCAGGAACCAGGTGCCCTTCGCGCCAGCCAGCAGGAAGCCCAGCAGCACCCCGACCGTCAGGCCGCAGAGCGACACGGCGATATACAGGCCGGTGATGTCGATCTTCGGCGCGCGGCGCAGCGTCCGAACGACGAGGTAGATGTACAGCCCGAGCCCGGCCAGCAAGAGCGCACCGCCGGTCGCCAGGATCGGGTGCCAGGTCTGCCGGAAACCGAGCAGGAATACCAGCAAACCGGCGATGTGCAGCAGGAAGATCCAGGAACGCGCCCGGCCCGCCTCCGGGTCCACGCCCAGCGCGCAGGGCACGACCTGGAAGGTGGACGCGATGATCGCCGCGGCGATGATCCCGAGCGTGTTGAGATGAACGAAGGCCAGCAGGTCGCGATCGTAGAAGCTGCCGGTCAGCAGCGGGAAGGCGAAGGGCGCCAGCAGACCGACCGAAAGCAGTGAGCCAAGAGCCAGCACGAGGAAACGCGGCGCCGGGTGGCCCCCGAGAACCTGCCGCGGGCGAATCGTCGCCATGATGTCTACCCTTCAGTGACGCTGGCGAGTGACGCGGGCGCGACCGACGCCGCGAGATCGGCCAGGGTGGTGTGCGCCAGCTGGTCAAGCAGCGCCTGCTGGGCCACCTGCCAGGCCGCGTGCATCGCGCAGGGCCGGCTGCCGTCGCAGGCGCGGCTCTCCAGGATGCACTGGTTCACCTCGAACGGCCCCTCGACTGCCTCCACGACGTCGCGCATCGTGATCTGGCGGACGTCGCGGGCCAGTGCGGAGCCGCCCTCGCGGCCCGTCTTGCTCTCCACCAGCCCGGCGCGCGACAGCTCGGCCAGGACGCGCGCCAGCAGGCGCCGGGGAATGCCGGCCTCGGCGGCGATCGTCTCAGCCGGGACGCGCCCGGACCGGCCGGCAAGGTAGACCAGGGCGCGAATCGCGTAGCGTCCGTCGCTGCTCAGTTCCAGCCGCATCGCCGGCCCTCTCAGTCGCTACCCATGCGCGGCATCTCCCGCGCCCGGACATTCTATTACCCAATTGGTAATAATATCAGCCATGTGGACGGATACCGAAGAACGAGAGGCGCTGGATGCAGAACCACGACGACGTCCCTGGCCCGGTCGATCTACCGCGACTGGCTGCACTGGCCCGCGGGCAGCGCATCGCCTGGTCGACGACGACTGAGGACCTGAACGTGAACCTGATCGTCCTGCGCGACGGCGAAGCGATCGAAGCGCACCGCAACGCCGAGGTCGACGTGCTGGTAGTCGGGATCGATGGGACCGGCGAGGTGGTGATCGACGGCGTGGCCCGGCGAATCACCCCGGACACGGCGATCGTCATCCCGCGCGGAGCCGAGCGCGCCATGCGCGTCCTGAGCGCCCCGTTCGCCTATCTCACCTGTCACCGCCAGCGCGCCCGGCTCTGGCCGGCTCCAGCCAGGCGCAGCTGACCGGGGATGTCCTCCAGCTCGCCTCCCATCTGGCGCCGATTCGTGCGCGCTTCGCTGGCCACCGGCCTGAGCGCCGGCTTCGGCCTGGGCGGCCTGCTGTTCGTCACGCTGCTCGGCGAAGGCGGGGCCGGGAACTGGTGGCCGGCGGCGGCCCAGGCGCACGGCCACGCCCAGGTCTTCGGCTGGGCCGGATTGATGGTGCTGGGCGTGGGTGTGCATTTCCTGCCCCGCCTGGCCAGCGCGCCCCCGCCCCGCGCGGATCTGACACACTTCGGCTTCTGGGTTGTCATCGTCGGCTTATCGGCGCGCGTCTTCTGCCAGGTCGCGCTTGGCTTCACAGATGGCGGGACGGCGGCTGACATCCTCGGCGCAGGCTGGGCCGCTGGCTCGGTCGCGGAGCTGGCCGGGGCGCTGCTGATCCTGGGCTTGCTGGCCGGTTCGATGCGCGCTGCCCTGCCACTGCGCCCGGACGCAGCCATTCGCCCGATCCTGCCGCTGCTGGCCGCAGCCATGCTGGGGTTGGTCGCCTACCTGACCGGCTCCGCGCTGGTGGCGTTCGAGGCGGTAAGCGACGATGCCGCCTGGATCGCTCCTGAGCACAGCGCCCGGCTCTCGCTGATCGGCCTCTACGGTTTCCTCGTCCCGATCTCGGTCGCGATGTCGATCCGTATCTTTCCGCTCTACTTCCGCACCCCACCGGCTCGGGTTCAGCTCACTCGCGGCGGGGTGGCGCTGCTGCTCGCGGGGCTGCTCCTGCGCCTGGCCGGAGACGAGGCCGCACTCGACACGGCCGGGCGCTGGCTGCTGCTCGGCGGGGCGATGCTCACCGTCGCCGGCGCACGCGTCTTCGAGCCGCGCCGCCCGCTGCCGCGCCGAAAGGTATGGATCTGGCAGGATGCCCCGGGCCTTCACGCACTCGGTGCTTATCTCTGGCTACTCGCCGCCGGCCTGGCCGCGCTGGGCGGCGAGCGATGGGCTGGACTGGAGCTTCACCTGCTGGGGGCTGGCTTCGTGACGCTCCTGATCCTCGGCAGCGGCGTCCACCTGCTGCCCGGCTTCGCGCGCGCGCGGATCCGCACGACACGACTCGTCTGGGCCACGCTCGCCCTGGGCAACCTCGCCGTCCTCTGCCGCGCCGCGCCGGCCTTCCCTCCGCTACATCTCGACCCCGACATTGAGCGTACCCTGGGCGCGGCCGCCGGGCTCTGTGGCCTGGCCGCCCTCACCCTGTTCGCCCTCAACCTCCGCGACGCCCTCACCGGGACCGATTAGGAGTCACAGGGACAGCCCCCCAGCGTCCCGTCATCCCTGAGCGGGGTTACGGGCTACGTGTCAGGGCGGGGGCAGCGGCGTCAGGCGGCCGTCGCGGTAGCGGTAGTAGTCGCGGCCAGGGAAGTCGCGCATGAGGACGTCATTGTCCTCGTCGCGGTCGACGGCATAGATGACGTCGGAGTCCAGCGTCGTGGAGTTTTCCAGGAAGAGCGGCGCGTAAGCCTGCCAGTTGGGCCGCGGAACGAAGACCAGCGCGTCCTCCAGGTCGAGCGCTTCAAGCGCCTCGAGGTCGCCGCGGTGGACGCCGTTCCAGCCCCGGTAGCGGTCGGCCTGCTCGGGCAGCGTGACCGTCAGGTTGTAGCCGATCAGGCCCAGCAGGATCGCTGGCGCCACGAAGCGCAGCTGCCGCCAGTGGCCGCCGAGCCGAGCGCTCCCCTGGCGGACCGCATCCCAGCCCAGGACGAGCCCGCGGGCCGAGAGCAGCGAGAGCGCGCCGATGGCCTCGAAGTAGTAGCGCGGCCCGTACATCTTCCCCGGCGTCCAGTAGAGCATGTGGACGGCGACCAGTGAGACGACGATCCCGGCCAGCAACAGGTCAGCCGAAATCGCGCGCGTGAAGCCGTCGCGCCGCAGACGCCAGGCACTGATCGCGGCCGCGACCATGGCTGGCATTAGGCTCCAGCGCCAGGGCCAGCCGAAGAGCATGTACGACAGATCTTCGAGGTTCGAGCGGGTGTTGCGGATGGCGTCGCTGAGCGAGTGGCCGTTGACGCCGTACTCGGGTCCGAAGCCGATGCGATCGTAGGACCACCACAGCTCGTAGGCGCTGCGGATGGGGCTGCCGGTGGTGGCGTCGTTGTAGGCGAGCAGGAAGATGAGGAAAGGCAGCCCGCCGAGCGCCATCAACAGGTAGCGTCCCAGCAGCGGCCGGCCGCGCAGCAGATCGAGCAGCACGACGACGGCGAAGGGCAGCGCGATGCCGACCGCCGTCAGCGGCCGGGTCAGCAGCAGCATGCCGACTGCCATGCCCGTGCCCAGCGCCGCCGGAGGGAAATCTCGCGTCCGCGCCACGTCGAACAGCAGTACCAGCAGCAGCACCCAGCAGAGCGCGACGACATGCGAAAGCAGCGAGCCGGATTGCAAGATGAAGAATGGCGAGAGGACCAGTAACAGAGCCGCGATCAACGCCGTGCGGGCGTCGTAGAAGCGCCGGCCGATGACGACCAGCAACCCAATGGCGACCGCCGCGGCGGCGGCGTTGACCAGCCAGGGGCGGCCGGCCAGCACCCCGAGAGACAGGGCCAGCGGGTAGCCGGGCGGGTATTTGCCGAACCAGTGGCCATCGCGGTTGATGACGAAGGACATGCGGAAGAATTCGGGGTGCTCCGGCCCGGGGGCGATCAGGTTGCCCTCGGCCAGGGTGCGCGCCTGGAACAGGAACGTGACCTCATCCTCGGTGTGCGGCAGACGATCGAAGATCGAATCCGACGACCAGGCGGCCAGCAGCAGCGCCGCCAGCATCAACGCGCTGGCGGCGGCAAATGACCTGTTCCCTGTGGGCCAGCTCTTCAGCCGCGCCACAAGCGTGATTACCCGACTTCCAAGACCGGAACCTGCATCGCGGCCATCCGCGCCACACCCCGCCCGTTCGCTCTGTCCACCGCCCGCGCCATGTTGCTCGCCCCCGCTCGGGAGCCGTCCAGCCCTCGCCCCTAATCCTTGTAGGGGTCGTACTCGTCGGCACCGGCCATGACGACGATCAGGGGCTTGAGGCGGTGCAGCACCTCGACGGTGCCGAGCTGCTGCTTAATGACTTCGTCCAGGCGGCGGTAGACGTGCGGCGACTCATCCAGCCCGCCGCCGCGCAAGATGACGCCCCGCTTCGCCAGCCAGCCGTGCATCATCTGCGGCGAGATGGCGCCAGGCTTGATGACCTCGCCGGACCTGCGCCGGCGGCCGGCCGCCTGCGTGCGCGACATCACGCGCCCAGCGCCGTGGATCGTCGAGAACATCGCGCGCTCCTGGCGGTCGCGCACGATCGGGTCCGCGTCGACGGTACCCTGCAAGATGACCGAGTCGTCTCCCATGCTGCCGCCGACGAATGACTTCTGGCCTGGCCAGGCCGGGGTCGCACCCTTGCGGACGACGATCAACTCTTCGCCGCCATGCACCTCGCGCCAGGCGTAGTTGTGGTGGTTATGGACGAGCTCCAGTTCCTCGCCACCCAGCATCTCGACCACCTTGCGGGCAACCCACTCGCGCCCGGCGTAGGCGTACTGGCCGGCCAACTCCATCAGCGCCCAGTAGCG